>JBNMLR010000117.1:0-6305 GCA_050874945.1 Butyribacter sp.
ATTTTTGATTTTGAACTGACAACGGAAGAAATGCAGGAAATCAGAAAATTGGATAAAAATCAGAGATTTTTTACAATGTCGTTAGCTGAGCAGGAGAAAAATCTTAGTCAGTTTGTGCCGGAAGATTGACTGATAAGTTTAATACAGCATATTATGTAATTATATCTTGATAAATTAGCTAATTTTGAATATAATAAATTCAAAATTCAGATGCTATTCATCACTAATATAAGGGGGCGGTTTTATGATTACTTCAACAGCAACAACAACTGAAATGCAGAATGATTTTGGAAGATACTTGAACCTTGTTATGTCGGGGCAGGAAATTATTGTAACAAAGAATGGTCATGAAGTTGGTCGTTTTATTCCAAAAGATGCTACGGTGTCATATTTAACAGACTCACTTACGGGGATATTGAAAGAAAGTTATGATTTAGATAAAGAAAAAGAAGAAAGGCTTAAAGAAAAGTATGACGCTATTGATTGATGCTAATATACTGTTAGATGTTTTGATGAATAGGAAAGAATTTGTAAAGGAGTCTGCTATTATTTGGAAACTTTGTGAAACAGAGCAGTGTAAAGGTTATGTATCTACACTTACTTTTGCAAATATGATGTATATCATGCGAAAAGAGTTGACTTCTGAGAAAATTGAAGAAGTATTTAGAAAATTGAATTTGATTTTTGAATTTGTTGATTTTAGTTCATCAATCTTAGAAAAGGCAGTGGAGATGAAGTGGAAAGATTTTGAAGATGCTATACAGAGTGCAACGGCTGAGCAGGTTCATGCAGATTATATTATTACAAGAAATGTTCGTGATTTTGTAAAAAGTAAAGTTATGGCATTTACGCCGTCTGAATTGTTGGCGAGAATTTAAAAATTTAACACTATCAAGCAAGCAGCAGAGCGGAATGTGAATATCCGCTTGACAAATAGAAAATAAAAAATAAGTCGAGGTATAACAATATACCTCGGCTTATTTTTTATTCAACATTAAAGTTTTTGTGTCTAATATTTTTATCTGAACTGTATATTGACACTGTGTCAAAATAGATGTATTATGTAATAAAAATAAAACTGACACTATGTCAGAATAAAAACTAGGAGGACAAAAGTTATGATGAAAAAAAGAAGTATATTTGCAGTAAACCTTTTATTAGTAATTGCATTGGTAATGGGACTTGTATTTCCGGCGGCAAATGTAAATGCGGCTAAAAAGAAGAAAGTTCTTGTTGTTTATTTCTCAGCTACGGGAACGACAAAAAGTGCTGCAAAGAAAATTCAGAAAGCTGCTAACGGCAGCATTTATGAGATTAAAGCGGCGAAAAAATATACGAGTGTTGATATAAATTACAGCAATGATAACTGTCGTGCAAATAAAGAACAGAAAGATGGAAAAGTCAAACCTAAGATAAAGGGAAAAGTAAAAAATATCAGAAAATATGATGTAATCTTTATTGGTTACCCTATATGGTGGGGGAAAGAACCTATGATTATCAGAACATTTTTAGAGTCTTATAATTTAAAAGGAAAGAAGATAGTGACATTTTGTACCAGTGGTGGAAGTGGTATATCAGGAAGTATTAAAGATGTGAAAGCGTCAGCTAAAGGTGCAAAAGTTGTGACAGGAAGAGATTTGACAGATGCATCTTATAAGAGCGTAGCAGCTTGGGTAAAGAAGAACATTAAATAAGTAAGTTAAATAAAAAAGAGAGGTCATTACAAGATGCCGGCAGGGTCAGTTGAACGCACAAATGCAAGAAAAGAAGAAATTATAAATGCTTGTGAAAAGCTCTATCAGACAATGAGCTTTAAGGAGATTACATTAAAAGAAATCGGAAAGGAAACATCTTTTTCGAGAACATCAATCTACAATTATTTTCAGACAAAAGAGGAGATTTTTCTTGCACTTTTGAAACGGGAATATGATTTGTGGACAATGCGGCTAAGAGAAGCGGCAGATACATATGACACAATGACAGATGATGAGATAGCAGATGTTCTCGCAAGTTCATTGTGTGAGAGAAAGCAGCTTTTAAAAATTTTGTCAATGAATCATTATGACTTGGAGGAAAACAGCCGCATGGAGCCGCTTGTGGAGTTTAAAGTTTCTTATGGTGCTGCAATGAAAGCGGTGCTTGGTATGCTCGAAAAGTTTCGCTCCGACATGGATGAGGAGAAAAGACAGGAATTTGTCTACTCATTTTTTCCGTTTATGTTTGGAATTTTTCCATATACGGTTGTAACGGACAAGCAGAAAGAAGCGATGAAAAAAGCAGGCGTAGATTATGTTTACAGTTCATTGTATGATTTGACTTTTCATGCGGTGAGAAGAATGTTGAAATATTAGGAAGATTAAAAAACAGCATGAAAACTGTTAAAGTATTGACAGTAAGCTGAAAACAGAAAGTTGTCAAAAAATTTTTAGAAAAAGTTAAGAACAGTATGAAAATTGTTAAAGTATTGACAGCAAGCTAAAAAGCTGGGAAATGGAGATAATCATGAAAATAATTTTATTGCAGGGCAGTCCGAACATAAAAGGCTCGACAAACATTTTATCAGAAAATTTTATAAAAGGTGCAGAGGAGGCAGGACATACAGTTATAAGATATGATGTTGCCAAAATGAACATTAAGCCATGCACAGGCTGTGTTGCCTGTGGCTACGAGGGACCATGCGTACAGAAAGATGATAATGAAAAAATCAGAAAAGAAATACTTTCAGCGGATATGATAGTATTTGCAACACCACTTTATTATTATGGTATGTCAGCACAGTTGAAGATAGTAACTGACCGTTTTTGTGCATATAATTCAAGTATTACAGGAAAACATATGAAGTCAGCATTATTAACAGTTGCGTGGAACAGTGATGACTGGACTTTTGAAGCATTGGAAAGTCATTATAAAACTTTAGTAAGATACCTTGACTTTGAGGACTGCGGTATGGTATTGGGACTCGGCTGTGGAAGTCCGGCTATGACGAAAAGGTCAAAATATCCTGAAATGGCTTATAAGCTGGGGCGCAGTCTGTAAATCAGCAAATACCTAAAAAAATCGAAAGAGAGGAAAACGGATATGGAATATACAAAACTTGGAAATACGGAAATAGAAGTATCAAAAGTATGTGTCGGCTGTATGAGTTTTGGAAAAGCAGGAACGATGCACGATTGGACGCTTGATGCAGCGGAAACAGAAAAAGTGGTGAAAGATGCACTTTCACTCGGTATCAACTTTTTTGACACGGCAAACGGATATTCAGCGGGAACAAGTGAGGAATATCTGGGGCAGGCATTAAAGAAAAATATATCCCGTGACAAAGTGATTATTGCATCAAAAGTATATTTTAATCCTGGTAGACTTTCTTCGGAAGCTATTCACAGAGAGATTGACGGAACATTAAAAAGGCTTGGGACAGACTATCTTGACCTCTATATAATTCACCGTTTCGATTATGAAACACTTATAGAGGAAACGATGGAGGCTTTAAATGACTTGGTAAAATCAGGAAAAGTAAGAGCACTCGGTGCCTCTGCAATGTATGGCTACCAGTTCCACAATATGCAGCTTGTGGCACAGCAGAACGGTTGGGCGAGGTTTGAAGCTATGGAAAATCATTACAATCTTTTATACCGCGAGGATGAGAGGGAACTTATACCAATATGTAAGCAGATGGGAGTATCACTTATGCCGTACAGCCCTCTAGCAGCAGGTCATCTCACACGACCTGAATGGAATACCGATACGCTTAGAAGTAAGACCGACAGGGTAGCTATGGGAAAATATGATAAGACCGAAAAACAGGATATGGAGATAGTAAGCCGTGTGCATGAGCTGTCACTTAAATATGGAGTAAAAATGCAGCAGATAGCATTGGCATGGCACTGGGCGAAAGGTGTAAGTTCACCTATTATCGGAGCAACAAAGGCTTCGCATCTCGAAGATGCGGCAAAGGCATTGGATGTGAAACTGATGACAGAAGACATTTCATATCTTGAAGAACCTTATATCCCACATAGGATTGTCGGTGCGATAGACCATAATCCGGCGGACGGTGTTATGCTGCTGGATGAGAAGAAGTAGTTTTTCTCTTTTAAGAACAATTTAGTGTTATCAAACAAGTAGCAGAGCGGATTGTGAATATTCGTTTGACAGGCTGTGAAATCAGTATGTAAAAATACCGGTTTCACAGCTTTTTCTTTATACATAAGTCCGGGTAGATTTGGACTGATTTTAGGTCGATTCGCACATATCGGCACAATAAAATTATGCTAAATGGTATAATCGCAATAAGATGTAGAGCGAAGGAGCATGACTAAAAATTAAAGGAGGTACAATGCATGAAAGTAAAAAAGATATTAAAAAAAGGATTAAGTATTGTGCTGACAGGAGCAATGAGCATATCAGGTGCAGCCGTCAGCGGAGTAAATAATGCGAAAGCAGCAGAGGGGACAAGTGGTGAATATACAAATCAGAATATAGATATTAGTTATTATTCTGATACAAAACAATTTTGTTCAGATAAATATTCCGGGGAAACATATGCACTTGACGGTAGCGATAATAGTAAGGCGGCAAAGGTTTATTTAGGAAAGGATGCACAGGGAAATCCTTTACAGTGGTATATTGCCGGACATGATGAGGACGGACACAGTGGCAGTGAGTCGGTTGATGATATTGATAACCTTGTACTGTTTTCTACAAAATCAATCGGAACTTCCAGATTTAATGTTAGCAGTGATATTAGGGTTCAGCCAGATGGATATAAGTATGAAAATAGTATTCTGATGCAATCGCTTGACTCATATTGTTATGAGGGTTCAAATGCATTATTTTCAAAAACAGAAGACAGTCTTTTGAATAGCTGGGTGATAGGCAGTGATGATTCCGGAACAGGTTATACGGGGGTCAAGTTATATGCTCCAAATGTAGAAAAAGTATCGACTTCTGAGGAATGTAAAACAATTCTGGTGGGTGCCAAAGATACGATAAAAGTATCTTCTGATTATTTTAAGGAACAGGCATTTGCAGGTCGTCCATTCTGGTTAAGAAAAGGACAGAAAACTTCTTATGAAAATCTTGCAGCAAGTATTTATAATATTAATAATATGATAGTAGCATCTAATTCGGAAGTAAACCAAGGATGGAATATCGTACCGGCGGCTACAATAAGTCTTAACAATGTAGCAAATATGTCGGCTATGCCTGCACTGAAAGCAGGTGCATATTCTAATAGCGAAAATGCTGTTAATAAACTTGGAGATACGATGACTATCAGACTGGAGGGTAAGGACAATATTGCATCAAGAGCATTTTGCATGAACGACGGCAAAAGTATTAAGGTTGTTAAGAGAGAACAGGATAAAGACCTTTATCTTTGTGTTCAGGGTGAAAATAAGAAAAGTGATAACAGTGTATCTTTAGAGTTTGGTTATTCTGTCAAAATAGATGACACGCAGACAATAGATATGCAGACTATAAAGGATGCAGTAGGTTCAAATTCGGATATAGATTTGACAAAATGCAAAATATGGCTTGAAAAACCTACGGACGATGGCAGCATGGTCTATGCGGTAAATGCAACGCAGGTGGAGGCAGACAAGGAGATAAAATCGGTTGAAGTTGAGTGTACTCTGCTCACACTGGGAGCAAGTTTTGATAGTCCTGTTTATACAAATGCGATATGCAATACAACAGGTATAGATACATCTTCTTCTCTTTACATTAAACACTATATAGGGGATAAGGAAGCAACAGGAACAGTGGCAGCCGGAAATAAGTACACATCAAAAATAACGGTATCACCATTGTCTGATGATTATTATTGGTTCAGTATGGATATAAGTGCAAAGGATGTTAAGATAGGCGGAGAGCAGGCTTCAACTGTCACACGAAACAGTGACGGCTCACTTACTATTACATACGATACAATTTTTCCTACAAGCTTAAAGTCAGTTACAAAACCTGCAGCAAATGTAACTGCTGTAAATGGTACAGAAAAGACGGCGGATGCACTTGGACTTCAAAAAACAGTATCTATAACTACGGCAGAAGATGTACAGATGGATGCCGATGTAACATGGGATTTAGACAATCTTGCAGAGGGAAGTTATGACCCTGCTGTTAAAAAAGAACAGAAATTTAAGGTAAATGGCAAAGTTGAACTGCCGGAGGTTGTAGAAAATCCTGATAATGTATCACTCGATGTTACGGTTGATGTAACAGTAGCTGAAAAACAGATGGAAACCGTATCAAATATTGCGGTAAAAATTGCAAATGAACCGACAGGCGGGGCTGCTCTTGAC
>JBNMLR010000118.1:0-6259 GCA_050874945.1 Butyribacter sp.
ACAATACTGGTTTGCCATATCTGCAACAGCACTGTTCACATCAGCCTTTACCTTACCGTCATACACATATTTTCCTGCACTCTTTTTAGGATTTTGTGCATCTTTGTATCTGTCATCACTGCTCTTTACTGCCACCGACGGCATACCTTTTATCTGTGCCATTGTGTTTATTTCTTTCTCTGTCGTAAGAAATCTCATAAACTCAACAGCATAATCTTTGTTGTCACTGTTCTTATTTACCGAAAAGCCATACCACGGTTCTTCGTAATTATAAACTCCATCGTCACTGAGCGGCACGCCAACAAATTTATAATCAAAAGAATTTTTTATAAATGCCTCTGACTTTGTCTCACGCTTTTTCATACCGCTGAAACACTCTGTTGTGCATATCCAGAACGGAACATTGCCTTCAAAAAATGAAAGTATTGAGCCGTCATAATTATCATCAGGATATGTATCATTTACTTTCTGTGAAATATATCCTTTTTTAATTATACCATCAAGTTTTTCAAATACCGGCCTGAAATTTTCCGCTACACTCTCGTCACCTGAATTTGCCTTTTTTATAAGAGCATCATCTTTACCAAGTATATTCATTGACATTGGAAATGTCATATCCGAACCTATATGATTTTTAGAACTCTGTATTGGAGTGTAACCTTTTTTCTTTAATACTTCACACACATTCAAAAATTCAGAATATGTCTCAGGCACTTCAAGGCCCTCTTTCTTTAACAGAGTTTCATTTACGACCATGCCACACATATTTTTAGCAAGCGGTATGCGTACAAGCTTTCCATCTACTGTGCCTGCATCTGTCATCTTTGAATCTATGGCACCGGTATCAATATTTTCTTTTTTTAAGTCAAGACAATACTCATAGGCATATCTGTCTTTTTCATTTTTTCCCCTGACATTTGTATCATCAGTCATAAAAATATCAACATATTCATTATTTTTGAGATAATCTACAAGTCCGTAGGAATCATTCTGCTCATATGTAACCGTGACATTCGGATAATATTTGTTAAAATCATTTATCACCCGGTCAAGAGCTTCAAAATTTCCCATATATCCTGCAATCTCAAGTGTTGTCTCTTTCTTTGTGTCAAGCATTGGCGAAAAATCCTGGCTGCTGCTTTTGTTATCCTTTGTTTTGTTTGAGCAGGCACATACACCAAATACCGTTATCATTGATATTAGTGATAAGCCTATAATCTTTTTTAAATTTCTTTTAATCATTTTTTTCTTCCCCTCTTTTTATTTCTTGCCATTATCAGCATTTCTCTTACTTTGTTCATATCCACCGGCTTTGAAACATGAGCATCCATTCCTGCATCAAGACATTCCTGCATATCTTCCGCAAAAGCATCTGCCGTCATAGCCACTATGGTTATGTTTTTTATATCCTCTCTCGTAGACGAGCGGATAATTCGTGCCGCCTCCTTTCCATTCATCACGGGCATCTGAACATCCATAAATACCATATCAAATTCCCATTGTTTTGAATTATTTAATATATCAACACATACTTTTCCATCCTTTGCACGTGTGCATATTACATTATAATTTCCAAGCAGTCTGCTTATTATCTCCCAGTTTATGTCGTTATCCTCGGCGATAAGTATATTCATTCCCGATATATCTTCATCCTCCAAATCCCCATCTGCCACATCTGCATGACGGCTTTCTTTTACACTCGAAACCGGAAATTCTATCGATACCGTAAATTTTGTACCTTTTCCCTGCTCACTTTCACAGATGATAGTACCGTTCATCATATCTACAAGTTGCTTTACGATCGCAAGTCCAAGTCCTGTTCCCTGAACCGTGTCTATTCTTCCATCCCGCTCGCGGCTGAAAAGCGTAAACATATTTTCCTGAAACTCCTCAGACATTCCTATACCCGTATCCTCAACAACAAATATGACATGAACAAAACCGGGTTGTGTCGCTCTTTCTTCATACATGGCAAGACTGACACTTCCTCCCTCATTTGTATATTTGACCGCATTAGTGAGGAGATTTATATAAATCTGATTTAAACGGAGTTCATCCGCCACGATATATTCATAATCAATATTTTCAAGTTTTGAATATAACTTTATCTTTTTGTCATCTGCCTGCGGTTTGATTATGTTTACAAGATTATCCACCGACTCTTTTAATGAAAAAACTGACGGACTCAATGCAAAATTACCACTTTCAACTTTTGAAATATCAAGAATATCATTGATAAGCGTAAGCAGATGGCTGCTTGCAAGTGAAATCTTCCCAAGACAGTCATTTACGCAATCTTCGTCATCTGCGTTTTCAAGTGCTATCTCCGTCATTCCTATGATGGCATTCATCGGAGTTCTTATATCATGTGACATTGTCGATAAAAATCTTGTTTTTGCCTGACTCTCATACTCGGCAAGTTTCACCGTCTCACGGAGTTTTTTATTCATCTGCCATATGTAATGACCGTCCAGTGCAAACAGGAGTCCTAAGACTATACAGGTGATTGCTACAACAGTCCAATCCATCGCCTGATTGGCGAGATTTCTTTTAGGTATGCAGCCTATTATGTCAAGTCCTGTTTTCTTATCAAACCTTGAATAATACCACAGGCAGTTTTCTCCTTTTGAATCTTTATATTCTAACATTCCCTTGTCTGTAGTCATCAGTTTTTTATACAAAACATCTACTTTATTGTAATCATCGGCAAAATTATATCCCCTTATAAAATCGGTAAATGAAAGTGAACGCATTGATTTTGACGGTATGACATATGCACCGCTTTTTGTGATGATACCAATCTCAGCCGACTTATATTCCACCGGAAATACCCATATCTTTCTCATGCTCTCAACAGGTATCAGTCTTAACAACAGATAATCTTTATACTTTCCTCCGTCCCTAAGCCTCACCTTTGTTCCTACACTTATGACATTTGTGTGAGTATCGTCAGATCTGTATTTTCCGAGGACATTTATCTCATCCTCCCCTGCATTAAGCATATGCTTCATTATCTTAATAAATATCTTGTAAGTATCAGTTCTTTCCCGGTCAAATCTCTCATAACACTTTACACTGTCTCCGTCTTCATCACTATAACTTGAATGTGCCGAAAAATCCGTCATGTCAACTATATGTGCATATCTGTCTTTCTGATTATTTGTCTGTCTGACATAATCTAATGCCTGCTCAACCGACATATCATTTTCCGAAATATACTTCGCCCAGTCATTGGCATATCCCAATTCCACTTTAAGATAATTAAATGAAACCTGTTTCATTGACTCTACGGCACTGCAAAAGGCAGATTTATCGTAACTTTCCTGTTTTTTCTTAAGGTACGATGAATATTGCAATGAGCTGATTATCGCTCCTAAAACTAATATTATGTTTATTGATATAAGTATCGGTTTCCTTGATCTATCACATCCGGTTTTCATATTTTCCTCGTTTTTCTCATTACCTTTATCCTAAGTCTCTGATTAGTTTTGTAATGTAAATCTTTTTCATGACAACTGATTATTTCCAAAATTTTCATAATGACTGCAAACAATATCATAGTCTATGAGCAATACATAGAAAACCCTGCCGTAATGCTCGCTTTCAACAATATGTCCTATATCAAAAACATTTTTATAACCGCCACTCTTTGTCGCAAGATGGTACCACACATAATCATTTGTTTTATTTTCCGTTATCTTAATCTGACTCCAGATGCTATCCTCCACCGCCTGTATTTCATTTGGATGTATAAGGTTTTTAAACTGTCTTTTTGTAAATTCAAAAAAATCATCCAGGTCTTCACATCCGACAAGTCTTATCATTTCCTCATTTGCATAAAGAATTTCTTCATCGTCAATATCTGCCTTGTAAATAAAAAATGCACCCGGAAGATTTGAAGATATGTCATTAAGCTTAAACCCAAGCTGAGTCCTTTTTTCAGACTGAATGTTGTCATCATAGCAAAGACAATCGTTTTTCCCTTTAAGTTTCACCTCATATAAAGCCATATCCGCATAATGAATGAGTTCTGATGCTTTTTTAACATGAACCGGATAATCTGCATATCCGACGGAAATGCTATATGTATGTTCCTCACCCTTATACCTGAATATACGGTTCATTTTACAAAAACTCTCAATCTTTTGCCGCATATCTTCAACACGACAGTCTTTCAATAACATACAAAACTCATCACCACCATTTCGTCCGAGTATCGCATTGTCTGAAAAAGTGTCTCTCATAGACTGTGCCAGATGTTTTAAAACTTTATCACCGACACTATGTCCGTACATATCATTTATTATCTTGAAATTATCCACATCCAGCATGATACCGATACAGTTTTTCTCACCGTTTTCATTTATATAAATATCCAACTGCTCATTAAAACCCATACGGTTAAAAAGCCCTGTAAGACTGTCAGTGACAGCGAGTACCTTAAACTGTTTCCGCTGCCTTACCATGATAAGAAAAGCTATCGTAAGTCCCTCTAACAGCACTATTATAAATGTTCCACACATATATATCGGCAGCATATCACTTTTCCTGCTCCAGCCTTTTACAGGCATTACCTCTATCTTCCACACACATCCGCCAAGATTAAACTCATGTGAAACCGGGTCTGACAGCTTATTTTTGGAACTGTTTATAAGTTTAAATTCATTCGACAGAGGTGATTCTGTTTTGTATAGACGATAGTTATATCCAAATCCTGATAATGATTTCACCGAATCATTAAAAATCTCAGGCACTCTGATTATCACGATCGCAAGACCCCAAAAGTATCTTTCTCCGTCATTCCTTTGGAGATAGACCGGGTTTCTTATCGCTATGCCATATCCGCCCTGATTAAGTTTGAACGGTCCCTGCATAACCGTTATCTGATGCTTTATGCCATATCTGACTATCTCGCCGCGCATCTTGTCATGAACAAGATCAATCTTTCCTGCTTCATTGCCCTCTGACGGATAAATATCAGTCACGACCCCTTTAGGCGCAAGCTGAATACTCTGAACATAACTTGTCATCATTCTCCGGGCAACGATCTCAAATTGCTCAATCTTTCCGTCATCACTCATAAGAACCTGTTTGAGTGAATTTGTTATATTTATACCTCTGTTGAGTTCCTCAACCATTCTGTCTGAATATGTAACTGCATTAAGCTTGGCTTTTGTCCTCACCTGTTTATAACTTGCCGTCTTTACTGAATTTGCGACAAATGATAAAATCCCTGCACTTATGATAAACACAAGCAACGGTAATAACCATTTTATTTTTGTAACTTTGAGTTTGTCCTTTCTCATAATCGACCAAACTCCTTTCAATCCGGTTTCATCTAATACTAATTCCTTATTATACCATGCGTATTATACAAAAAACAACGATATTTTCATGAAAATATCTGTACCCCCTATAAAACCCACTCACTAAAACATAGCCTGACAGCCTGTGTCAGGCTTATGTGCGGGTGACCGGTAACAAATTTTTCCATAAAAAACACCGTTGTCTTTATAATTTAAATATGTATGCTTTGTTTTATCTTCTCAAATATCGTTTTTTATAAGCCGTTTACTTAGTTTTAATGCTGCTTTTATGTATATATTAATTTGCCTGCCCTGAAACCTGATTATTTTTCATAATCTTTCATTTCCGCGTTGATGGTATCTTCAGACTCAGCCATTGCCTTAAGTGTCATCTCAAGTAATTTAGGAAGTTCCCATCCGAGCTGGTCTGCTCCCCTCTGTATCACTTCCCTTGAGCAGCCTGCCGCAAATCCCTTTGCCTTGTATTTCTTTTTAAGAGATTTAAGTTCCATGTCTTTAGTACTCTTAGACGGACGCATCAAAGCTGCCGCCCAGATAAGTCCCGTAAGCTCATCTGCCGCAAAAAGAACTTTCTCCATCTCATGAACAGGCTCCACATCAATAGTAGCTCCACATCCAACAGTGATACCATATCCGTGAGAACATACCGCATGGATAACATCCTCGCCAACACCTGCTTCTCTCAACATCTCAGGTGCCTTAAGGCAATGCTCGTCCGGATACAGTTCAAAATCAATATCATGCAAAAGACCTACGATACCCCAATATTCGGCATCGTCACCATATCCCAGTTCATTTGCATACCATTTCATAACAGCTTCAACAGTCAGACCATGCTGGATGTGAAACGGATCTTTATTGTATTTTTTCAATAATTCAAAAGCTTTTTCTCTTGTTATAGTTTCCATCACTTAATAACCTCCGTATAAAAT
>JBNMLR010000119.1:0-6248 GCA_050874945.1 Butyribacter sp.
ACCACTATTAATTCTTTTGACTTTATATTCTGAATGCACATATACATTCATAGATACCTTATCATATAATTCAAAAAAAGATTTATCTACTTCTTTAAATATAATCATTTTGCTTTTCTCCACAACTAACAATTTCCGATTGCTCTAAGTTTTCTCAGTTACACCTTCTTGCCCTTCGGACAAGAAGTATCCCTCGCTCAAAGAGCTCGGTTAATTTCGATTTATTCTAATTTTTTTCAGTTCCATCTTCTTGCCTTTCAGACAAGAAGTATCCCTCTCTCCAAGGAACTCGGTCAATCCCGATTTTTTAACTGTATTCTAGGTTACCAGATTTTTTTCACTCGGTCAATTTTATTTTTTACAAAAAACTATAACTTTTTCCTATATTCAGAGGGAAGTATATGATACTTTTCCTTAAAGGAAGAACTGAATTTACTCTGGCTGTCATAGCCTACCTGAAGTGCAATATCAGCAATACTTTCCTGTGTGTTTATTAAAAGTTCGGCGGCTTTTTCCATGCGGTGTGTTTTCACATGGCTGGCGATTGATGTACCGTAGACAGTCTTAAACATATTTTTGAGAGTGGTTGTGTTGATTAGATATTGCTTTGACAATGCGTCTATTGTAAAGCGTTTATCCAAATGGGAGATAAGCTGTTCGTGGATAGTGCGAATGAGTTCTACCTGTTCTGACTGATATTCGGATAACTGGTTTTTGTCTGAAATATCAATCTCACAAAGATATAATAACAGCTCCAAAGTTTTTACTTTATAGTATGAATTTTGAAGCTGTTTTGGTTTGTTATAGAAATCATGAAAAATACTTTCAGTTTTTGAATTTCCTGAAAATGAAGAAAACATATGGTTTTTGCAAAATTTGTTATATAAAAAGCTGCCTGTGATATTTGTGTCTTCAAGTAATTTAGGGATTTTTTGAGTTAATTTATCTAAGTCGATACAAATCGTCAGCCCGTCATAGTTTCCATTAGGAAGTGTCATAACAGACTCCGCACAGGTTTTCATTGTATGAATTGAAAAATCCCCTGAACCAAGATAAACAAAATTTCCATTTGCAAGCTGCCAGCCTATACGACCGCTGTGGCAGTAGTTTATCTCAAGTATATTGTCAAGTGCATCATGGTGAAAATCAATCTTGTCTGTTTCAATATGAATAAATGACAGCTCAATACCGTCAAAAAGGGTTATGGTTTCAAAATTGCTGTCGTTTTCAAGCTGTTCTATTCTTTTCTTTACAGGCAAAAAATTGTTATTCTGAGTCATATTTCCTCCGTAGTATTAGTCCTGTGGACAGATTATCTCCATCAACTGTTCGATTGTTGTGTGAAGCAGTTTACTCTGTTTTGTATCGGCTGCTTTGTAGTACATTTCTTTTCCGGAGCGTCGGCTGGTGATAAGTCCGGCGGATTTTAACTGCTTTAAATGATGGGACACGGCGGGGCTTGACATATTCACCATTGCACTGATATTTAAAACACAGTCCTCGCAGTGGCATAGGAGCCAGAAGATGCGAAGACGGCTTCCGTCACCAAGCTGTTTGAAAACATCGGCAGTCATGGTGAAATCTTCAATAGCTGCAACACGGGCGAGAGTTTTTTCGTGATTTTTGTCGTGGTTATGGTCATGCGGTAAATTTATTTCAGACATAAAAATCTCCTTTTTAGTTTGTTAATCAGCGTATTTTGCTGACTTAGTATTGTTATGAGTAACGGTATGTGAGAGAGTGTCTGTGCAATCAACACCACATATAATTAGTTTTGCAATTACATATAGTAATAGAATATAGCAGGTTATCGTAAGCACTCTAATTGCCATCTATTATTACGGTTTTTCCTTCAAAAGCAAATCCGTAATGGTTAATGTTTTCTTTTTTTACTCCACGGTTTATCAGTTCTGCATCATAGTTCTTTTCCTCTATCTGCTTCAATGCAGCTTCGACTGTTTCTTCAAGCGATTTTTCTTTTCTTGGATTTATTACTTTAAACTCTATGACAATTCCCGGATATTTTTGGTTCTGTTTGTCTTTTGGTTCAAGCATTATATCATAGCGTCCATATCCACTCTCACGGTTTGAGGTTATGATATAGTTTTCTGACTGGTCTACCATAAGTCCTAAAACAAATCCGTGGAAAAAACGCTCAGGTTCTTCGTCTGATGGTACATTTCCCGTATCAAAATAACTAATGGTTTTTAATGCTACTTTATTCATATACACATTCATTGCTTCAATATCTCCATCTATAAGTGCCTTTATAAATTCATTGGTCTCACTTTTTGCCGGACTGAACCATCTGAGTATCATTTTTTTGAACATAAACAATATCTCGCGGTTTGTCAGAGCAAGTTCATACTCATTATCACTTTCTCTTATCAGATTTAATTCCTCTGACGAAATAACTTTCAAATAACCGCTTGCAAGCATAAGACTCCATACTGCATCTTCTGAATAATCAAGTTCTGAAAATACAATCTGTTCATCTATTACAACATTGATAGTTGAGCCATTTATCAGTTCTTCAATCATCATCTTTATATGTGAACTTCCTTTTTGCACTAAGTTGTTTATCAAACCGTTTGAACTTGAGTCTGCCCAATATGTTTTAAAGATTTTAAATTTTAATAAGTTTATTATCGACCACGGATTGTAAATATCTTTTTTATTTCCAAAAATAAATCCGTCATACCACTTTTTAACTTCAGTTTTTTTATCAGAAAGTCCCTGTTCGTCAAGTGCATTAAAGACTTCTTTTTCCGTAAAACCAAATGCTGTTTCATATTGGTTTGATGTAGTTGTAACGACTACAAGATTGTTAAGGTCAGAAAAAATACTCTCTTTAGATACTCTCGTAATTCCGGTCATTATCGCACGTTCTAAATAAGGATTTGTTTTAAAAGTTGAATTAAAAAGGCTTCTTGTAAATGCAACAAGTTCTTTCCAATAACCGTTGACATATGCTTCCTGCATCGGCGTGTCATATTCATCAAGTAAAATGATTACTTTTTTTCCATAGTATCTGCTGAGATAGTTTGACAGATCATTTATAGCTCCCTGTGCTATAACATCGTTCATATCACAATCAATATTTTTGAAAGCTATTCTTTCTTTTTCAGTAAGACCATCCCAATCTTGTAAAAAAGAATATTTTTGAAATTCATCACATATTATTTTTTTTATTTTTATGACTGTTCCTTTATAGGTGTCTTGTTTAACATTTGCAAAACTGAGAAATATTACCGGATATGTTCCCTGAATATCATGGTATTTTTCATCTTTCCATATTTCAAGTCCCTCAAATAAATCCCCTCTGTCTGCATATTTATTTGAGAAAAAACAGTTCAGCATACTCATATTTAGTGTTTTTCCAAAGCGGCGGGGGCGTGTTATAAGAGTAACCTCGTCTTCATTGTCCCACCATTCTTTTATAAAGCCTGTTTTATCTATATAAAAGCAGTCTCTCTGTATCATTTTTTCAAAGTCCTGATTTCCTATACTTACCGTTCTTGCCATATACACCCTCCTTTTTGTTTGATTTACTCTCGGTATATTCTCAAAATAAATACTTTCGGCTGGATTTCCGATATACTGCTTCTATTTTCTCGTCGTACACACCATGTATGCATTGCGAAAATGTCATTGTTTATCAAAAATCTATCTCGAAATTCTTTGTTCAGAAGATTTTGAGAGTACATTTTGTGATTAAAATATAGCATATTCTCATAAAAAGCTCAAATAGGAATAATGATTATCCCAAAAGGAAATATCGTTATCCCGAATGGAAGACAATGCCTGATATGTGTTGACTTTGGGAAGAGTGGAGGTTACTATAATGTCACAACGATTAAACAATAGTTTAATTGTTTGGTGCTATCAAGCAGCAGAGAGGATTGCAAATATTCGCTTGACTCTAGCCAGATGGAATACACACAAACAGGATATTCTATCTGATAGCAGACAGATATTTATCTAAAATAAGAAAGGAAGTATTCATTATGAAAAAGACTTATGAAATCGAAGTAGACTGTGCTAACTGTGCAAATATGATGGAGGATGCAGCAAAGAAAACTGCCGGAGTAAAGGATGCAGTAGTAAACTTCATGACACAGAAGATGATTGTTGAATTTGAGGACGGACAGGATGCAAAGGGCGTAATGAAAAATGTATTAAAGGCTTGCAAGAAAGTTGAGCCTGACTGTGAGATTGAGCTTTAAATATAAGGTGATATACTTGCATGAAATCAGCCCCTCATAGTTTGAGTAAAAGATATGAGGGGCAAAAATAATAAATAATATATGAATAAATAAACATATGATAAATTGACGCTATCAAGCAAGCAGTAAAGCGTACCACGAATATACGCTTGATTAAATTATAAAACTGCGGAAAAGAGGAATTATTATGAATAAAAAACAGAAAAAAATGCTGACAAGAATAGTCATAACGATTGCACTTCTTATTGCATTACAGTTTATTCCGGTAACGGGACCGGTTCAGTTAGGACTTTATCTTGTGGCTTATCTTGTGATTGGGTACGATATTTTAAGGAAAGCTGGAAAGGGCATTTTAAACAGACAAATTTTTGATGAAAATTTTTTAATGGCGGTTGCCACAGTCGGAGCATTTGCACTTGCAATTTATGAAAAGAGTGGTGATTATAATGAAGCAATAGCAGTAATGCTTTTTTATCAGATAGGCGAGCTGTTTCAGAGTTATGCGGTAGGAAAAAGCCGCAGGAATATAAGTGCGCTTATGGATATACGCCCTGATTATGCAAATGTAGAGCATAATGGGAAACTGGAGAAAGTTGCTCCGGATGAAGTTGGAATAGGAAGTATAATCATTGTTCAGCCCGGCGAAAAAGTACCTCTTGACGGTGTGATAATTGAGGGAAGTTCAAGCCTTAATACAAGTGCACTTACAGGTGAGAGTCTGCCAAGAGATGCAAAAGAGGGTGATGAGATAATTAGCGGCTGCATCAATATGACAGGAGTTTTAAAGATACAGACAACTAAAGAGTTTGGGGAGTCGACTGTTTCAAAAATACTCGAACTTGTGGAAAATTCAAGTTCAAGAAAATCAAAATCAGAAAACTTTATCTCAAAATTTGCCAAGATTTATACACCGATAGTATGTTATAGTGCATTGGCACTTGCAATTCTGCCGCCGCTTGTAAGAATGTTGTTTATGGGAATTGATGCGCAGTGGTACATCTGGATATACAGAGCACTTACATTCCTTGTAATAAGCTGTCCTTGTGCATTGGTAATAAGCGTGCCGCTCAGTTTCTTTGCCGGAATTGGCGGAGCAAGCAAAGAGGGGGTTCTCATCAAAGGTTCAAATTATCTTGAAACATTATCTAAAACAAAATATGTCGTATTTGATAAGACGGGAACACTTACTCAGGGCGTATTTGAGGTAAGCGGTGTTCATCACAGCGAGATGGAAAATGCAAAACTCTTAGAATATGCGGCACTTGTGGAATGTGCATCTTCTCATCCTATAAGTAAGAGTTTGCAGAAAGCATATGGAAAACAGATTGACAGAAGCCGTGTAAGTGACATTGAAGAAATAAGCGGACACGGGGTTACGGCATATGTAGACGGAAGACTTGTTGCGGCGGGAAATGGCAAGCTGATGAAAAAATTCGGCATTGAATACAATGAATGTCATTCTGTAGGAACAATAATCCATATGGCGATTGATGGAGAATATGCAGGTCATATCGTAATCTCAGATGTTGTAAAACCTCATTCAAAACAGGCGATTGCCTCATTAAAGAAAGCAGGAGTTGAAAAAACGGTTATGCTCACAGGCGATGCAAAGCGTGTTGCCAATCAGGTAGCGGCATCTCTCGGAATTGATGAGGTATATAGCGAACTTCTTCCGGCAGGAAAAGTAACAAAGGTTGAGGAATTGTTAAGAATTAAATCAGACAGGGCAAAACTCGCATTTGTCGGTGATGGTATCAACGATGCACCGGTACTTACAAGAGCAGACATAGGAATTGCGATGGGGGCTATGGGCTCGGATGCGGCAATCGAGGCAGCAGATGTTGTTCTTATGGATGACGATCCGATGCAGATTTCAAAAGCAATCAAGATTTCAAGAAAATGTCTTGGAATCGTATATCAGAATATCGTGTTTGCGTTAATAATAAAATTTGCGTGTCTGGTGCTTGGAGCAGTTGGTATAGCAAATATGTGGCTTGCAATCTTTGCAGATGTAGGAGTTAT
>JBNMLR010000120.1:0-6223 GCA_050874945.1 Butyribacter sp.
CAGTAATTGTTCCTACGGGACAGGTTCCTGATGAAGAAACACATTTTAAAATGATAGCAGAAGAATATGGTTTAATGGATTATTTTCAGAGTTATTGTAATTATACATATGTTGAGACAAATACAATAACTATAAAAGATAATCCGGAAGAAAAAGTGGATACAACCAATATACAGAAGTATTTAAAGAGCAAGTTTGAAATTCCTAAAACAGCAATAAAACCTAAGTTCAATTTTTCTATGATAAAACATTTTCCAATGGCTATTGGTCTGATAGCGGGAATATTATTAAATTTACCGATATATTTTTGCTTGCAGCTTGCAGAATTAGGTGCTGTCATCTTTTTTGTGATAATGGGAAGAATGACTTTAAAATATTTACCGGTAAAACAGCATTTGATGTGTGCAGTTATGTTGTTGCCTATGTCGTTACAACAGTGTTCGTCAATAAATTATGATGCAGTGCTATTACCAATATGTTATTTTTTAACAGCGTATTTGTTGCATTTTAGATATACAGACAATAAATTTAAAACAAAAAATTTGATAGTCGTATTATTTTTGGCGTTTATAATATGTATTGTAAAAATACCATATATATGTATTTTATTACTTATATTCTTAATACCTAAAGAAAAATTTGAAATATGTATTGGAAATATAAATGTAAGTGATATTATATTTAAGTATAGAAAAATTGTCAGTGTGGTATTCATCATCTTTTTGTGTATGGGAATATATGTACTAAGACAAAATTATTATGTTTCGTTAGTATTGGCGTGTCTCAAAAATTTAAAACAATATGTTCATTTGTTATATGTAACGATTACACAGAAGAATGACTTTTATACACAATCGTTAATCGGAGATTTTGGATGGTTACAGATTCAGACTAATAGTACATTTAATGCCTTGGTACTGATTGGTTTATTTATATTTGGACAGAAAGAGGATAAGTGTATCACGGATAATAAAAAGAAATATGCTGCTGTAAGGATAATGTCATTCTTGACTTTTGCAGGTACATATATACTGGTTCACACAGTTATGATTTCATGGTCATTTGTACTGTCGGGAATAGCAGAATCCGGAACAATAAATGAAATATCCGGTAACTTGAACAATATTTCAATTATTGAAGGTGTTCAAGGAAGATATTTATTACCGGTAATATTTTGTGCATATATGATTTGCTCAAAAATAAGACAATGGAAAAATATATATGGATTTCAAGTAGTGTATTACATTATTATATTTGTTGAGCCGGTGATATTATTGTTAAACAGATATTGGAGATAAGAAAGGGAAAAATGAAACATACATTTGTAATTTGTGCATATAAAGAGAGTGCATTTTTAGAAGAATGTATCTTGTCTTTGAAAAAGCAGACAGTAAGATCAAATATTTTTATAGCAACATCAACACCTAATAAATATATAGATGATATTGCAGAAAAATATGGGATTGTTGTTATGGTAAATCAAGGGCAGGGTGGAATAACGCAGGATTGGAACTTTGGTTTAAGTAAAGTTAAGACCAGATATGCCACGGTTGCGCATCAGGATGATTTATATGAGCCTGAATATGCAGAAAAAATAATTAAGGAGATGGCTAAATCGGACAATTCGATTATTGCATTTTCTGATTATAGTGAGCTTAGAAACGGCGAAAAGATACATGATACAACAATGCTAAAAATTAAGAGGATAATGTTGTTGCCGTTGAGAGTAAAGGCATTTTGGAAAAGTAAGTTTATAAGAAGAAGAGTTTTATCTATGGGCGATCCAATATGTTGTCCTGCCGTTACATTTGATCTTGAAAATGTTAAAAGACCGATTTTTCAAGATGGTTTCAGAAGTTGTGAGGACTGGGAAGCATGGGAAAAATTATCCAGATTAAAAGGAAAATTTATTTATATAAATGAACCACTCATGTGTCACAGAATACATGAGGAATCGGCAACAACGGCAATAATACATGATAATGCAAGAGTACAGGAAAACTATATCATGTATTGCAAATTCTGGCCGAAACCGATAGCGAAACTGATAAATCGTTTTTATACAAAATCTGAGAAATCAAATGTGATATAGCTAATAGATAAAGATTTATCAGAGTTATATGAGATTAGGGAGTTAAAATACAATGAAAAAACTTGTAATAATTCCGGCTTTTAATGAAGAAGGAAATTTAGAAAAAACAATAAAAGATATAAAAGACAATGCACCTGACTTTGATTATGTTATAATCAATGACTGTTCAACAGATAAAACACTTGAAATGTGCAGGAGACATGGATTTAGTTATCTTAATCTTCCGGTAAATCTTGGAATAGGTGGTGCTGTTCAGACCGGATACAGATATGCGTATTATCATGGGTATGATATAGCAGTCCAGTTTGATGGTGACGGACAGCACAGTGCAGCACACTTAGAGGATATGGTTACGACACTTATCAATACAGAGTCGGATATGGTAATTGGTTCAAGATTTATTGAAAAAGAGGGATTTCAGTCATCGGGACTTAGAAGAATAGGTATAAAATATTTTACGGGACTTATAAAGATATTAACCGGAAAAACAATAACTGATCCGACTTCAGGAATGAGAATGGTTAATAGAAAGCTGCTGGAAAAGTTCACTAATGAATACCCAAAAGATTATCCTGAACCGGAAAGTGTAGTCACGATTTTATCTGAAAAATATAAGGTGACGGAAATTCCTGTAGTTATGAATGAAAGAGAAGAAGGTGTCTCTTCAATTTCGTTGAAAAACAGTGTATATTATATGATTAAAGTTAGTTTTGCAATATTGATAGCAAGAATGAAAAAATAAAGGTGGATAAAAATGTCGATAAAATTACAAATTTTGATAATTGTTGTTATTCTTTTGGCAATGTTATATATTGTTAATCATGTCAGAAAAAAAAGCATAGATTTTAAGTATGCGTTATTATGGCTTTTTGTATGTATATGTGTATTGATACTTACTATATTTCCTAAATTATTGAATGTGGTTGCAAAGGCATTGGGTATAGCATCACCGGTAAATATGCTATTCTTTTTTGGTTTTTGTCTGTCTATAGTGGTTATATTTACATTGTCGATAGCATTGAGTAACCTGACTGACAAGGTTAAAAAGATGGCACAGGAGATTGCTATTATCAGAAAAGATATGTATGAAAGATACAATTCAAATAAGGATGTATAATAATTGTGAGGATAAAATGAAAAAAATATCAATTGTTTTACCGGTGTATAATGGTGCAAAAAGTATAAAAAAGTGTATAGAAAGCATATTTGCCCAAGATTATGCAAACTTAGAAATTATAATTGTAAATGATGGCTCTACAGACAATTCTGAGGAGATAATAAAAAGTGTAATAGAAGAGTCTGGAAGAAAAGATGTTATATATATAAAGAAAGAAAATACAGGGGTTGCAGACACACGAAATTATGCCATAAGTATTGCTTCAGGCGATTATATTACTTTTATAGATCAGGATGATATGTATTCTGAAAATTATTGCAGCAGTTATATGGGACTTGTTGACGAAAATACGGATATTGTTGTTGGCGGATATATAAGAGTTGATTCAGATGAGAAAGAACTTTATCGTGAACATTTAGCAGAAGCGGAGTGGAGTAAGTATATAGTTACCGCACCATGGGCTCATGTTTACAGGAGAGATTTTCTGATAAATAACAAAATAGAATTTTTAAAGTCGGCAATTGGAGAGGATGTGTATTTCAATATATTGGCATATGCGTATGCAAAAAATGTAAAAATATGTGAAGAAGAATTATACTATTGGACAAACAATCCGGAGTCGGTTTCAAATTCAAAGCAGGCTAAAATTGATGAAAATATAGATCCATTGTTTTTTTTACAGTCAATATACGACAGGCTGCCGGAAGTATCAGGCAAAAAAAAGGAATTTATAGAATATTATTTTATCAGGTATATTGTATGGTATATATTGTTTACATTGAAAAACAGTGAGTGGAAAAAAGTCAAGGAAAAGAAAAAGGAAATGTTTGATTGGCTTGAAACAAAGTTTCCATATTATAGGAAAAATCCAAACATAAAGATGGGACTTCCGAAAGGGGATTCATTAAGAAACAGGTTAAGTGTGTGTGGGATAATCAGATTAAATACATTGAGAGCTGATAATTTGTTTTTAAAGATATTAAAGATTGTGTTGTAGAGGAAAGGAATAAAATGAGTAACATATTATTTTCTGTTTTATTAGTGACATATAATTCAGAATTGAGTGATATATTTAAAACATTAATTTCAATTATAAATCAGGAGTTTGAGCATTTTGAGATAGTTTTGTCTGATGATGGTTCTGAGGATAACAAATTCAAACAGATTGAAGAATTTATGAAAGAACATAAATTCTTCAATTATAAGATGGTTGGACATGAAAAAAATCAGGGAACGGTCAAAAATCTTATAAGTGGTCTTGAAAATTGTTCCGGGAAGTATGTAAGAGATTTTGGACCGGGTGATATGTTTTATACAAAAGATTCATTAAAAAAGTTATATGAATTTATGGAAAAGAAGCAATGTGACAGTTGTTTTTGCAGAGTACAGGGTTATATTGAGAAAAATGGAACATTGTCAGAGAAAGAATATATACATCCGTTCGATATAAACGCATATAAAAAAGGCAAAAAAGACTTGATTTTAAAAAACTTGATTTTATATAGTGACAATGTCTCAGGGGCATCTACATCGTATAAGACAGACTACTATTTAAGTTATCTTAAGAAGATAGCTGGAAGTGTAGTATATGAGGAAGATATTTTTCAGGTATATGCGGCACTTGAAGGAAATAATTTTGAATTTTTAGATGAATGTTTGATATGGTATGAAACTTCAGAAGGTATTTCTACAAATAAAAATAGTCCTTTCAAGAAAAAGATTGCATTGGATGTAGAACATTTTTTTGACCTAATGAATTTAAAATTTGGAGAAAATAAATATGTGCAGAAAAGGATGAGATTGTCAAAACTGTATAGAATAGATAATTTATATTTAAGAACGATTGTACGTTTTTTGTATGATCCATATGCAATCATCTATTTGGCGAAGCATTATGTATCTGTTATAAGAGGTGATTACAAAATCAATAGTAAAGGTGAACAGTGGAATAGCTAGGGAGTGATAAAGATGGAGATAATAAAGTATAGATTTCAGCAACATGGTGATGAGAGAGGACAATTGGTGGCACTTGAAGAAAATAAGGATATACCATTTCAGGTAAAAAGAGTATATTATATGTATGATACCGTGAAAGGAGTCAGGCGAGGATACCATGCACATAAGTGTTTACAGCAAATTCTTATAGCAATACATGGAAGCTGTAAGATTCATTTGGACAATGGAAAAGAAACAGCAGAGATTTTATTGGATAAACCATACGAGGGATTATACATTTCAAATGATATGTGGAGGGAAATGTATGATTTTTCGGAGGATGCTGTTCTGATGGTGCTGGCATCGGAATATTACGATGAGAGTGATTATATAAGAAATTATGATGAGTACATACAATATATAAAAAATGAGGTGAAAGAATGATGAATATACCGTTTGTAACATTTGAGCATATGCATAACGAGATAAAAGATGAAGTATTAAAAAAAATAAAAGATGTATATGAAAAAGGATGGTTTATACAGGGAGAAGAAGTAGAAAAATTTGAAAGTGAATTTGCAGAGTATTGTGGAACAAAGTATTGTGTAGGCACAGGAAATGGTTTAGATGCGTTATTTTTAACTTTGAAAGCACAAGGAATAGGAGAAGGTGATGAGGTTATCGTACCGTCTAATACATTTATTGCTACTGCACTTGCGGTTTCTTATACTGGTGCAAAACCGGTTTTTGTAGAACCTAGAATAGATGATTATCTTATAAATGAGGAATTGATAGAGGAAAAAATAAATAGTAATACTAAAGCTATTGCAGCTGTACATTTATATGGACAGACAGCTGAGGTAAAAAAAATAAATGAAATAGCAAAAAAACATAATTTGTTTGTTTTGGAGGATGCTGCTCAGGCTCATGGTGCAAGATTGTACGGACAGAAAGCCGGAGCATTAGGTGATGCAGCCGGATTTAGTTTTTATCCCGGAAAAAATCTTGGAGCATTAGGTGATGCGGGTGCAATGGTTACAAATAATAAAGAACTTGCTGATAAAGTAAGAGCATTGGGA
>JBNMLR010000121.1:0-6221 GCA_050874945.1 Butyribacter sp.
AATAAACAGTATATTGTTTGATATAGTGAATATTTTTGTGTCGCTTGTACTTGCATATCCGATAGTAAAGATAGTGAGTCATACAGGCAGATATTCCGTATTATTTTCTTTTGTTATGATAATAATTATTGCGATAGTTACGGAAAAAATCAGACTTCATTATAATAAAATGTTAAAAGAATACCAGTTTTTTGAAGCTGATGAAAAAGACCGTGAAGAAATGGTTAATTTTACATACGATTTTGTTTACGGTAGAAATTATACTTATGCCAACACAAAAGATATTAAGATATATAACGGCTATGATCTTTTAAAGCGTTATACAAAAGAAACTTTCTTTTCTCAAAAGCGTAAGAAAATTGATAAAAAAGGAGTTTTCAGTATGGGAATGGAAGCTGCAATGGTGAATGTTACTATGGGAGTAGTAGAGGCAGGTGCATATCTGGTTGTAATCCTTGCCGCACTGTCAGGAAAGGTAAGTGCAGGAAATGTGGTTGTTTTTGTAGGCAGTCTGCAAAAACTTCTGACAGGTCTCACACATCTGTGTACATCATCTGTAACACTTGCATTTGAGGCGAAAAAGCAGATTTCCACATTGGAACTTATCGGGTTAAAAGATGAGATGTATAAAGGAAAACTTCCGGTTGAAAAGAGGAGTGATAATGAATACAAGATAGAGTTTAAAAATGTATATTTTAAATATCCGGGAAGTGATGAGTATGCACTTAAAAACTTTTCAATGGAATTAAATATCGGAGAAAAACTTGCGATAGTCGGAATGAACGGTTCGGGAAAAACAACAATGATAAAACTTTTGTGCCGTCTTTATGATGTTGAAAAAGGCGAGATACTATTAAATGGTGTTGATATAAGAAAATTTGACCAGAGGGAATACAGGAGATTGTTTTCAGTTGTCTTTCAGGACTTTAATATTCTTCCGTTTACATTGGAGCAGAATGTGGCAGCAGACATGGAGGGAGATAAGGAAAAGATAGAGGAATGTCTTGAAAAAGCAGGGTTAAAAACAAGGCTTGACAAACTTGAAAACGGACTCGATACATATATAGGAAAAAGTTATGATGAAAGTGGCGTTGAATTTTCGGGAGGGGAATTGCAAAAGATAGCGATAGCAAGGGCAATCTATAAGGAAGCTCCATTTGTACTCCTCGATGAGCCGACAGCGGCACTTGACCCGATTGCGGAATATGAAATCTACAGCAATTTTGACAAGATGGTAAAAGATAAAACGGTGGTTTATATTTCACACAGACTTTCATCATGCCGGTTCTGTAAGAATATAGCAGTATTTGACGAGGGTAAGATTGTGCAGTTTGGAACGCATGAGGAACTTTTGGGAGATACAGACGGAAAATATTATGAACTTTGGAATGCACAGGCACAGTATTATGTTTAGAGTTTGCATTGAGGATTGTGATTGACATTATATAGAAAGAAAAATATACTATATATAAGTGAGATTAAGAGGATATATTTAAAAACTATTTGTGATTACAAAAGCATGAAAAGTGTTTGGAAATATGCGGATTAAGTTGTGATTACAAAAGTACGAAGATTTATAGTAAAGTAGTAATTTATGGCAGCAGTTGTGAAAAAATATTTTTTGGTTATATAAATGTGAATTGAGGTGAATTGAGATGGGAGTATATTTTAATCCAAGTAATGCGAGTTTCAGGCAGGCAAAAAACAGCAGGATTTATGTGGATAAAACAATGTTGATAGAGTATCTCAATGATAGACTGTCAACGGAGGATAAATGTCTTGCGGTAAGCCATGCAAGACGATTTGGAAAGTCCCATGCGGCTGGGATGATAGATGCGTATTATAGTCTTGGTTGTGATTCGACTGAGCTTTTTGATGGGACAAAGATTTCTGAAAGTGCAGACTATAAAAAATATATGAACAAGTATAATGTGGTTCATTTGGATATAGCATCAGTCTGGGATTTTCACAAAGAAGATTTAGTAGACTCAATTAAAGAGAGAGTATGTAAAGACTTTAAGAAAGAATATAATGATACATTAGACTACAGCCAAGATTTATATTTGCTGATACAGGAGATTTATGAGATAACAGAGATTCAGTTTGTTATAATAATTGATGAGTGGGATTGTGTTATCAGAAACAGTGATGACAAAGAGCTGGTGCACGAGTATTTACAGTTCCTTCACTCGCTGTTTAAGTCGGAGGAGTCAAAATCATTTCTCGCATTGGCATATATTACGGGAATTTTGCCGATAAAGAAGATTAAAGATGAGTCGGCGTTAAATAACTTCAAAGAATATACTATGTTAGATTCATATCCGATTACAGAGTATTATGGATTTACGGAGGATGAAGTTAAAGATTTATGCAAACGGTTTGATATGGATTTCGAGGGTATGAAAGCATGGTATAACGGCTATCTTATTGATGGTATTCATATGTATAATCCTAACTCTGTATCTGCGGCTATGGATAGACATAGATTTGACTCCTATTGGAGAAATACATCTTCATTTGCTTCGATAAATACATTTATAACAATGAATTATGCAGGGCTTAAAGATGATGTTATGGAGATGCTTGCAGGTGGAAAGGTCAGGGTAAATCCATATACATTTCAAAATGATTTGTCTGAGATACATTCAAAAGATGATGCAATAGCGGCATTGATTCATCTGGGGTATCTTGGATATGATGCGGACAGAAAAAGTGCATATGTGCCAAACTATGAAGTGGCAACTGCATTTGAACTTGCATTGCAGACAGGGGAGTGGAGTGAGATTGCAAAGGCGATTTCAACCTGTGATGATTTATTG
Source organism: Butyribacter sp. (assembly GCA_050874945.1). Lineage (GTDB taxonomy): Bacteria > Bacillota > Clostridia > Lachnospirales > Lachnospiraceae > Butyribacter. Next base: position 2,820 of record JBNMLR010000121.1, read on the forward strand.
TTTGAAACTATAGATGGAAATGCGGAAAAAGTTGCCGAACTTATAGAACTTGCTCATGATACCTATACATCTGTTTTAAAGTACAATGATGAGAACTCGCTTAGCTGTGTTCTTACAATGGCATATTTTACGGCACCGGGTTATTATAACATTGTTCGTGAGATGCCTGCCGGAAAAGGCTTTGCTGATTTTGCGTTTATTCCTAGAGCGAATGCGGGATTCAGACCTGCAATGGTAGTGGAATTAAAGTATAATAAATCGGCGGACACGGCTATAAGACAGATAAAAGAAAACAGATACCACGGTGCATTGTCAGGCTATAGTGACAAGATACTTCTTGTCGGGATAAGCTACGATGCGGAGGGAAAAGATAAAAAACATCATACCTGTGTGATAGAGGAAATTAACGGATAGTTAAAATGATATTTAAAGTTATGGTATAATTCTGTCTGTTTTTGACTATGAAAAGTGATGATAATGTGTCAACTGTTTATTATCCGGATATAGTATTTTGTGTTGTAACGAAAGGTTTTATTTATGAATTGCGAAGATATGATAAATATTCCTGAACTTAAAGATGTTATGAATCTGCGGGCGGGATTTGACGGCATAAATCATACAGTCAGATGGATATATTTTGCTGATTGTTTACAGTGCGTAAAAAGCGAATACCGCATTGAGGATTATATACATGGAAGTGAGTTTGTGGTGCTTACAAACAGAAATCTTACTGACAACAGTGTGTGAAGCTGAAAGAACTGATAAGTAAGATGCAGGAGTTTGATATAGCTGCTCTGGGTATAAACGAGGGGCAGATTTCTGATGAACTTGTCGGGTACTGTGATGAGAATAAACTTCCGCTGTTTGAACTGCCTGAAAAATTTCCGCTTGTCGACTTGAGCCAGATAATATGCAAAAGACTTGTTATGGAAGAAAATAATAGAAATGCGGCGGAGCAGTTGTTTACCTCGATTCTTGATGCGGAGCACTTGAGCAGGGAGAGCGTGTTTGCACAGGCAAGGCTTTTAAATGTCGATCTGTCTGGTGAGTTCAGGATAATAGAATTTGCTTTTGCGAAAGATAAATCTGCTGTTAAATCTTTTGGCAAATCAAATGATGAAAAATTTACGGCTGAGGAGAAAACAAATGATTCACTTGCTGTCGGACAGACGGTAAGAAGAATTATCAATACGGAATTTTCTTATTATATGTCAAAAAACATACTTACCGGATTGCAGACTGGAACAGTTCTTGCACTCGTTCCGGCAAGTGACATGGATGACGGGAAGTTAAGGGAGATACTTTTAAGAGTTGTAAAACGGGCATATGTTGAATGTAGCATAAGACTTATAATCGGTGTAGGCAATACGACCGGATATTTAGAGGATGTCAAGAAAAGCAGAAGTGAAGCTGCGACGGCAATCAAGGTAGCTGACATATCAAGAGACGATGAGCCGGTGTTTTTTTACAAAGACCAGGGAATTTACACGCTTATATCAAAGATAAATGATACTAAATTTCTTGATGAGTTTGTGGAGAAAAATATAGGAAAACTTATCCGTGCAGATGAGGTTAATGACAGTAATCTGTGTGAGACACTTGAAAACTATATAGACCATAACTGTAATGTGAAATATACGGCGGAGTATATGTACATACACAGAAATACGCTTAATTACCGTCTTAACAGGATTCAGGAGATTTTAGGTGATAAATTTAACGATATGGAGAGTTGTCTTTCATTGAAACTTGCTTTTATGATAAGGAATTATAGGAAAATCAATCAGAATGAGTAAGTGTTGGTTGTGGTGCACAAAAGTTTTAGTGCATGGTGCACATTGTAATGTCAGGAAAAATTGTTATAATTTAGTCATAAATTAAAAACAACTTAGACAAAGGCGTCTAAAAGATATGAGAATATATCTTTTGGCGTCTTTTTTAATTATATTGATATTTAGGAGGACGATTATTATGACAACTAAAGATTTATCAAAAGCATTGCCGGAAATTGTAACAGAACAGGTACCGGGACCAAAATCAAAGGAACTTCTTGACAGAAGAAACGCAGCTATTCCACAGGCACTTTGCGGAAGTACATATCCTATTTGCATCAAACAGGGTGCAGGTGCAATGTTTGAGGATTTAGACGGAAACAAAATTCTTGACTGGGTAGGCGGAGTCGGAGTTTTAAATATAGGATATTCTAATCCGGAAGTTATCGAGGCAGTTAAGGAGCAGGCGGACAAATATTTCCACACTATATTTAATGTTTATGTCCATGACGGATATGTTTCGCTTGCAGAGAGACTTAACGAGATAATCCCATGTAAGGGAGATGTTAAAAAGACATATTTTGCAAACTCAGGTGCAGAGTGTGATGAGAATGCGATTAAGATTGCAAAAGCTTACACAAAGAGAAATGGTGTTATCTGTTTTACGGGTGCATTCCACGGAAGAACAAATCTTACAATGGCACTTACGGCAAAGAAGATTTATGCAGTAGGCATGGGACCATTCCCTGCCGGAATATACCGTGCACCTTACCCGTATCTTTACAGAGCACCAAAGGGATATACGGAGGAAGAAGCAATTCAGTATTATCTTGATGAATTAAATAGAATATTTGATGAGGGTGCTCCTGCAAGTGAGATTGCCTGCATGATATTAGAGCCGCTTCAGGGCGAGGGCGGATTTATCCCGGCACCTATCGAATGGGTAAAGGCAGTCCGCAAGATATGTGATGACAACGGAATACTTATGATTGCTGATGAAGTTCAGTGTGGTAACTGCAGAACAGGTAAATATTATGCTTCTGAATACTGGAAAGAAGCAGGTGCAGCACCGGATATAATCACAACAGCAAAATCTCTCGGCGGCGGACTTCCAATCTCAGCAATCACGGCAAGAGCAGAAGTAATGGACGCAGCATCGGCAGGAACAATCGGAGGTACATTCTGCGGAAATCCGCTCTCATGTGCTTCAGCACTTGCAGTAATGGATGTAATGCAGAGAGATGACTATGCCGCAAAAGCAAGACATATAGGGGAAGTCGTAACAAAACGTTATAAGGAACTTCAGGAGAAATATCCTGTAATCGGTGATGTAAGAGGACTTGGAGCAATGATAGGAATCGAGTTCGTAACAGACAGAGAGACAAAAGAGCCTGCAACAAAACTTGTAGCTGACATTATAAAAAATGCAATGCAGAAAGGACTCTTACTTGAAAGCTGCGGAACAGCAAGCAATACTATCCGTTTCCTTGCACCACTCACAATGACAGACGAGCAGATGGAAAAAGGACTTGAGATATTTGAGGAAGCAATCAAAGAGTCTCTGTAGGAAATGCTATTCACAACTGCGTTGCGATTAGTAAATAGAAATACATATTACTAAAGATAACAA
>JBNMLR010000122.1:0-6205 GCA_050874945.1 Butyribacter sp.
ATGAAAAATATATTTATTTTTGCAATATAAAGTCAGGGAAAAAAGTCAAATATTTACTGTAAAGAAAAGATGTAAGGAGGAATTGTGATAATGAAAAAAAGTATTAGGATATTAGCGGTTGTAGTAGCTGTTATATTGTTTTTTAACGGGTTAGCAAACAATGTAAATGTATCTGCTGCTTCGGTGAGTTCGGACACAAAAAATATTGAAAAAGTTTTAAAGTATTATAAGAAAGGACAATATGAAAAAGCACAAAAATATAATAAAAAATTGAGTAAAATTGTTAAAGAAAAGTGTGTAAAAAAAATGCCTGCAAAAATAAAAAAAGCATATCGAAAGATAGTAAAAAGCTATAATACGGATAGTTCATCAGGAAAGAAGTATATTAGCGGGTACTATCTGACAGATATTGATAACGATAATGTTGCAGAATTGATAGTAAAAGCAGGAGCTTCTGAGGCAAGCTATAAGTTTTATGTATATGACTGGAAAAAAGGAAAAGTTAAAAAGATAGGAAGTGTAGAAGCTTTTCATAGCGAGGTATATGCCTATATAGGGCATAAAGGCTTTATCATATATGGCGGATTACAGCAGTCAGAATGGATAAAAACAGTTACCATAAAAAATGGAAAATTAAAGGTAAAAAAAGTAGGAGAGAGAGATAATGCTGTTCCATATTTTAGCTTGAGATGTGGATTGGCTGACCATACTTTATATACTGGTGGACATACAATTGATTATTCTGATTTGTTGTAAAAAAGTAATTTATAATGTTATGTATTGCAAAAAAATTATTATAAAAATAAAATTGATGAAGGAGGAGCGTGTTATATGTTAGAGATAAAATATCTATATAAAAAAATAACTATAGCCCTGCTGATTTTTAGTATAAGTTTAGCATTAGCAGATAGTAAAAATGTAATGGCTGGTACAACTTCAATATACAAAAAAGCATTGTCAGGTTATTTAACAACCGACACAGGAGAAAAAATAAAGCCTAAATCATTTTTATTATTAGATATAAATAAAGATGGAAAGAAAGAACTTATAGTAAAGGATAGTAAGGCGTCAGAGATATTTGCAACAAAATATATATTTACCATAAATGCAGGAAAAGTTATATGTAAGAGCGCATATTATGAAAATTATGGAACAGCAGGAATTGTTTATAGCAAAAAACTAAACCGGATAAGTACCGTAAACTGGCTTAAAGGAGAGGTGGTAGGTGAAAAGAAAAGCGTATTCATATTAAAAAAAGGAAAATTAAAATCTAAAGGCTGGATTTTTAGCGGTTCAAAAGAAAATGGCAAAATGGTTTATAAAAAGGGGGCAAATGATAAAACTTCAGGAAAGAAGATAAGCAAAAAAGAATATGAAAAACTAGAGAAAAAATATACACAGAGTTTTAAAAATTATTCTTTTAAAAATAATACGGAGAAAAAGCATAAAGTAAGAATGTGAAAAGAGAAAGGACAAGAATATGAACAGAATGAAGAAAAGTAAAAAAATATTATCACTTATATTGATTGCAGCACTTATGATAACCGGAATTAATATAAAAACTGTAAAGACATACGCAAAAGATACAAATAAAAAAGCCGTAATTGCCTATAAAAAACTGTTAAGTAAAGAAAAACATAAGTGGAGAGAAGATTATTCCAGTGCCCCTGATGTCAACAAAACAAAAAATTATAAATTTGCGTGTATTGATTTAAACGGGGATGGAATAAAAGAGCTGGTGGTAGAAAATCCAGAAGCCTGCTGGGCTGACGGGAGTGTAAAAATATTTAGATATGTAAAAGGTAAGGTAAAAAAAGTCTTGTTATGTCATGGATTTGAATGGTATAAAAAATCAAAAATTATATTAGTTGATGATGCACATACAGGTGCATATTGGGGGACATATTATAAAATTAAAAATAACGGAAAAACAGTTAAAAAGGCGGAGTATTCAGGAACGGACGATAAGTCATATAAAAAACAGGCAAAACATAAGGCGTCTTTTTACGGAATGACTGTATATTATACCTCATATAAGATAAATGGAAAGGAAACAAGTTATAAAAAATATAAGGCGGCATTAAAGAAGATGCTTAAGGCTAAAAAGTACACAAAAATAAAATTATATAAGAATACGGAAGATAACCGTGATTTGTATTTGTAAAGAGGGAGGAGAGAGAAATTGAAAAATCTAAAGAATATATTAAATTATATTGTGTTAATTACAGTGTTGTTTACTGGAGTTATGGGAAAAACTCAATGTGCCGAAGCTAAGATATATGACGGTGATAAGCTTAAAATAGTGACTTTAACCGGAAAAGTGGTAAAACATCATGCTATAGCAGGTAATGGAAAAAAGATATTGAATTATGACTTGATTTTAAATAAAAAAATAAAGTGTAAATGTTCAATTTGGGAAAAGAAGTCAAGTGAAAAAAGAATAATGATTCAATGCGCATATTTAAAGGCAAATATGTCAAAGTATGTAGGAAAAAAAGTTACAGTAAAAGGAGAATTTATGGGAGCGGCATCCGGATATTACTGCGAAAGATATGCTATAATGGCTTCAAGTATAAAGAAATATAAGAAGAAATAATATTTAATTTATAAAGTTATTAAAGAGAGATAATATTATTTTGTATCAAAAGACGGAATTGTTTTCTGTGAGGGTATTTTTCTTGGAGAGGATATTGTCTTATATTGATTATATAGAAAATAAAATATTATAAATGAAAAGAGTTTGTATTTATAAGTATTAGGTTATGACAGAGTATCAAAATTTGAAATCTAATATAAAAGTACAGGCTCTTTTCCTTTACTTTCCATTATCAAAATGCTAATATAATTATCAAAGTAATGATGTTTGAATAATAACAAATGCGTGAAAAATTTTATTTTTTGGGGGTGTCTGTATGGCGAAAGTAGTAGGTATCGGAAAACAGAGATTTGATAAGATAATTGAAAATGATTGTTTTTATATAGATAAGACGATGTTTATAAAAGAATGGTGGGAAAATCAGGATGATGTTACGCTGATAACAAGACCACGCCGTTTTGGAAAGACATTAAACATGGATATGCTCAAATGTTTCTTTTCGGTTGAATATAAGGACAGGGGAGATTTGTTTGAGGGACTGGATATTTGGAGAGAAAAAAAGTATCGTGAAATTCAGGGAACATATCCGGTTATATTTATGAGTTTTGCTGAAATAAAACAAAATAATTATAAAGATGCTGTTGAGAAGATAAAGAGAATAATATGTGATTTGTGTCAGCAGTTTGATTTTTTAAAGGATTGGGACGGATTGACAGAAACAGAAAAGAAGAACATAAGTGATATTAACTATGATATGAGTGATGTTATGGCACAGGATTTATTAAAAAATATGTCAAATTATCTCAGTCGTTATTATAAGAAGAATGTTATAATCCTTTTGGATGAATATGACACTCCAATGCAGGAAGCATATTTAAATGGGTATTGGGAGGAGATTGTTTCTTTTACAAGAAACTTTTTTAATTCAACGTTTAAGACAAATCCATATCTTGAAAGGGCGATAATGACAGGTATTACAAGGGTGTCTAAAGAGAGTATATTTTCAGATTTGAATAATCTTGATATTGTTACGACTATGTCGCAAAAATATGAAACAAGTTTTGGATTTACCGAAGAAGAGGTTTTTAATGCTCTTGATGAATATAATCTTTCTGATAAAAAAGTTGAGGTAAAAAGATGGTACGATGGATTTACATTTGGAGATAAGTGTGATATTTATAATCCATGGTCGATAATAAATTATTTAGATAAGAAAGAACTTGGTTCATATTGGGCAGACTCCAGTTCAAATGGACTTGTAAATAAGTTAGTAAAGACAGGGTCACCAAATCTTAAAAAGACAATGGAGATACTTATTGAGGGTGGAGTTATAGAGAAAAGGATAGACGAACAGATAGTCTATAATCAGCTTGAAAAGAGAGAAAATGCAGTATGGAGTCTGTTGCTTGCAAGTGGTTATCTTAGGGTTGTCAAGATTAGATATGAAGGAGATTTTAGAAAAAGATATTATACATTAAAATTAACAAATAAAGAAGTTGAGCAAATGTTCGAGATAATGATAGAAGAATGGTTTGACAATGGATCTAATATGGCAGGTGACTTTATCGAAGCAATGCTTGTGGGTGACCTTTATGCAATGAACAGTTATATGAATGATATAGCACTTGATACATTTAGCAGTTTTGATGTTGCAGGAAAAGAAGAATCGAGAATACGCCCGGAGAATTTTTACCATGGATTTGTACTTGGACTTATGGTCGATAAAAGAGATGACTATATAATAAAGTCAAATAAGGAGAGCGGTTTTGGACGATACGATGTAATGATGATACCGAGAGATACAGAAAATAGCAATTTACCGGGATTGATACTCGAATTTAAAGTTATTAATCATTCGATGGAAAAATCACTAGAAGAAACGGTAAAATCTGCATTGCAGCAGATAGAAGAAAAGAAATACGATATGGAGCTGTTAAAAGCGGGAGTGAAAAAAGAGAATATAAGACATTATGGATTTGCATTTGAAGGAAAAAAAGTTTTAATAGGAACAGACGAATAAAATTTTGCAATGATAGATAAAAAATATAATTGCTAAAAATTACATTTTTATTGACAAAAGTTACAATTAAATATTTTTCAAAAAAGACTTTGTTATATTAAATTAGGAATAATAGTTTAATATACAAAGTCTTTACTTTTTTTACGCAAAGGTAAAACTCGGATGGAACAAATAAATTTGTTTCATCCGAGCAAATCAGCGGGATATTTAGCTTACAAGATACGAGGAGGATAAACAACATGAATTTAAAAAGATGTAAAAAGGGACATTTTTACAATGCGGAACAGTTTCTTAAGTGTCCATATTGTGCGGGAATAATGGAGTTTAAAGGTGACAACGATAATGATGATGACGAGGATACAGTAAATCCATTTATTGATGAGGAATCAAACACAGAAGATGAAAGCAATACGGAAGTTGAAACGCCGGTTAAAATTTTAGATAAAGAATATGACGCTGTAAAGACAGGGTTAATTTTTGATGAAGATTATGACACTGTAAAAACAGGGTTAATGCCTGAATATGAAATGGATATGGGAATGGGAGTGCCAAATTGGGGCAGTACGGATTACTTTATTAATGATAGTGATTGCATTGTTGAGATGGAATATGCGGATGTGAAAATTTTCAGAAACAGAGCTAAAATTCTGAAAAGGGGAAAGTTTGTGCCAAAAAATCAGAGAACAAATGTCCTCATCGAATTAAGTGATGCTACGAGAAATGTTAATGTAAGAACTTCAAAAGGTTTGCTTTGTTATTCTAAATCGGAAGTAAGGTGCATGAGACAGGCAGTCGGTCTGCCAAGTGATGAAGAATTGGCAAGGAAGCAAAAACAAAATAATCTGTTTAGCCGATATGAGCTGGTTAAGAAGATGCAGAAAGATATTTTAGAATCTGATTTTACAGATAAAACGCAGGAAGAGTGCGACAAAATTAAAAAAATGTATGATAACCTTTTGGATGAAGCAAATCAACTGGTGAATAGTATAAATAAACTTGCTCATAACATGGATGATGAAGACGAATGTAGCGATTGTTCTGATAAGTATGCAGGAAAACGGATGTTAATATTGGATATGATAGCTGAACCCGGAGGAGAATATTTCATAGAAATTGGATATGAAACATTTGGAATTTCATGGGAGCCATATTATAAAATTGATGTTAAATCAGATGAACCGTATGCCACAATGACTATGTTTGCAAAAATTAATAATCAAAAGTCTGATGAAAGGTTTGATAATGTAAAAATTACTTTATCAAGCGGAATTAATACATATGAGTATAATCTTCTTGAAGATGCATTAGATACGCAATATATAAAGAAAATGCAAGATTCAGGAGATACATTCAGTCTATATACTGATGATTTTGGTGTGGATAAGCAGGAGGGAATGACGGCATTACCGGCAAATGACTCCGGGGAAAGAAGAAGGGTGCATGGAATTAAAGAAGATATGCTTGAAATGACTCCGGTAAATGTAAGAGAAAACAATTCTGATATATTACATGAATTTGAATTACCGTGGAAAATGACATTACTTCCAAAATGCGAAAATGAAGTTGCTGTCTGGCAGAAAAAAATAGAG
>JBNMLR010000123.1:0-6192 GCA_050874945.1 Butyribacter sp.
AGAGGCAGATGCAGTTGAGGCAGCAGTCAAGCAGGTACTTAAGGACGGATACCGCACAGTTGATATTATGGATGAAGGAAAGACACAGGTAGGAACTATAAAAATGGGTGACCTTATCTGTGAGAGAATATAGTAAAATTTCAGGAGGAATACAAAATGAGAAGTGATGTTGTTAAAAAAGGTATGCAGACAGCTCCACAGAGATCTTTGTTCAATGCATTAGGTCTTACGGAGGAAGAACTTGAAAGACCACTTGTGGGTATCGTAAGCTCATACAATGAGATAGTACCCGGTCATATGAATATAGATAAAATAGTAGAAGCAGTTAAGACAGGTGTTGCAATGGCAGGTGGTACTCCTATCGTTTTCCCTGCTATCGCAGTATGTGACGGTATCGCAATGGGACATATGGGTATGAAATACTCACTTGTTACAAGAGATCTTATTGCAGACTCTACAGAGTGTATGGCACTTGCACATCAGTTTGATGCACTTGTGATGGTGCCAAACTGTGATAAGAATGTTCCGGGACTTCTTATGGCGGCAGCGAGAGTAAATATACCTACTGTATTTGTGAGCGGTGGTCCTATGCTCGCAGGTCATGTAAACGGTCAGAAGACAAGCCTTTCATCTATGTTTGAGGCAGTCGGAGCAAATGCAGCCGGAAAGATGAGTGATGAGGAAGTTGACAATTATGTATGCAATGCTTGTCCTACCTGTGGTTCATGTTCAGGAATGTACACGGCAAACAGTATGAACTGCCTTACTGAAGCAATCGGTATGGGACTTCAGGGAAATGGTACTATCCCTGCTGTTTATTCACAGCGTATCAAACTTGCAAAACACGCAGGTATGAAAGTTATGGAGCTTCTTGAGAAAAACATCCGTCCAAGAGATATTCTTACAAAAGAAGCATTTATGAATGCACTTACCGTAGATATGGCTCTCGGATGTTCAACAAACACAATGCTTCATCTTCCGGCAATAGCACATGAAGCAGGTGTTGAGATAAATCTTGACATTGCAAATGAGATAAGTGCAAAGACTCCAAACCTCTGCCACCTTGCACCGGCAGGACATCACTATATGGAGGAACTTAACGAAGCAGGCGGAATTTATGCAGTTATGAACGAACTTGCACAGGCAGGTCTTTTAAATACAGACCTTATCACTGCAACAGGAAAGACTGTCGGAGAGAATATCAGGGGATGTGAAAATAAAAATCCAGATATAATCCGTCCTATTGATGACCCATATATGAAGACAGGCGGAATTGCCGTTCTCCGTGGAAATATCGCTCCGGACAGTTGTGTTGTAAAGCGTTCGGCAGTTGTGCCTGAAATGATGGTGCATGAAGGTCCTGCAAGAGTATTTGACTGTGAGGAAGATGCTATAGATGCTATCAAATCAGGAAAGATTGTTGAGGGTGATGTAGTAGTTATCCGTTACGAGGGACCAAAGGGTGGCCCTGGCATGAGAGAGATGTTAAATCCTACATCAGCTATTGCAGGCATGGGACTTGGTTCAAGTGTTGCACTTATCACTGACGGTCGTTTCTCAGGAGCATCCAGAGGAGCTTCTATCGGTCATGTATCTCCAGAAGCGGCAGTAGGCGGTCCTATCGCTCTTGTCGAGGAGGGAGATATTATCGCAATAGATATACCTGCAAATACGATAAATGTCAAAGTATCTGATGAAGAAATGGCAAAGAGAAAAGAAGCATGGACACCTAAAGAGCCAAAGGTTAAGACAGGTTACCTTGCAAGATACGCATCAATGGTTACATCAGCAGATAAGGGTGCTATTCTTCAGATTAAATAATAGGATTAGAGGTGTTTGCAGGATTGCGAAAATTGTGCAGCAATGAAGCAATCCGTAGCATCATCTGATAGATAAAAGATATACAAAGTTTTAGAGAAGAATGGAGATAAAAATGCAGTTGACAGGTTCACAGATAGTTATAGAGTGTTTAAAAGAACAGGGTGTTGATACGGTATTTGGTTATCCGGGCGGTGCCATATTAAATATCTATGATGAATTATACCGCCATCAGGATGAGATAAGACACGTTCTTACATCACATGAGCAGGGAGCATCCCACGCAGCAGACGGATATGCACGCTCAACAGGAAAAGTTGGTGTATGTATGGCGACAAGCGGTCCGGGAGCTACAAACCTTGTAACAGGTATTGCTACGGCATATATGGATTCAGTTCCGCTCGTTGCGATTACCTGTAATGTAGGTATATCACTTCTTGGAAAAGATTCTTTCCAGGAGATAGATATAGCAGGAGTTACTACACCTATCACAAAGTACAGCTTTATAGTAAAGGATGTAAAAGACCTTGCACCTACGCTCAGGAGAGCTTTTGAGATAGCAAAGACAGGCCGTCCGGGTCCGGTGCTCGTAGACATTGTTAAAAATGCTACAAGTGATGTTACGGAATATGAGAAAGAAATTCCAAAACTTATTCCGAGAATGACGGAGAAGATTGACGAGACAGCCATAGATGAAGCAATCAGGATATTAAGAAAATCAGAGAAACCTATGATACTTGTAGGCGGTGGCGCAGTTATCGCTGATGCCGACAAAGAACTTGCTGATTTTGTCAAAAAGGTGGATGCACCTGTGACAGATACGCTTATGGGTAAGGGCGCATTTGACGGCAATGACGAGTATTATGTCGGAATGTTAGGTATGCATGGAACAAAGACGGCAAATTTAAGTGTTTCAGAGTGTGATACGCTTGTTGTTGTCGGTTCGAGATTTTCGGACAGAGTTGCCGCTGACACAAAGAGCTTTGCCAAAAATGCAAAGATAATTCAGATTGATATTGATGAAGCCGAGATAAACAAAAATGTGGAGGTTGACCTCAGCATCATCGGTGACATAAAGTCAGTGCTTGATATATTCAATTCAAGACTGGAACAGCTTTATCATAAAGAATGGTTAAATAAAGTGCTTGCGAGAAAAGATGCACTTCCGCTTAATTACCATCATGATGTGCTCACAGGTCCTTATGTTGTCGAAAAACTTTATGAGGTTACAAACGGTGATGCCATCGTTGCAACAGAGGTAGGACAGCATCAGATGTGGGCTGCACAGTATTATAAATACAAGAAACCGCATACACTTATAACATCCGGCGGACTTGGAACTATGGGTTACGGACTTGGAGCTGCGATAGGAGCAAAAGCCGGAAATCCTGACAAGACTGTGGTAAATATTGCAGGTGACGGATGTTTCCGTATGAACATGAATGAGATAGCGACAGCGGTAAGAGAGAATATCCCTGTTATCGAGATAATATTTAATAACAGCGTTCTCGGTATGGTACGCCAGTGGCAGACATTATTCTACGGCGAGAGATATTCACATACCGTACTCGACAATAATGTTGATTATGTCAAACTTGCAGAAGCGATGGGGGCAAAAGGTTACCGCATCACTAAACAGGAAGAAGTTGAACCTGTATTAAAAGAAGCGATAGCTTCAGGTAAACCTGCGGTAATCGAGTGTATTATCCAGAGTGATGACAAGGTATTCCCTATGGTCGCACCGGGCAAGGGACTGGATGAAGTCTTTGACGAGAAGGACCTTGAAAATAGCAGATAAATTATTAAAGATTGACTATATGGCGAGAAAGTCTTACAATGGTATATGTTACCGACACGGTATGTGTGCCAAAGATGATGGATTATCGTCGGAGGTCAGACATAAATGATTGGATTTAGAGTGTCAGAAACTTTATGATTTACAAAATGTTTTTGACACTTTAAACATATAAATATTGATTTAGTAACTAATTACAGAAGGAGGCACATGAAAGTGAACAGAGTTTATAACTTTTCAGCCGGTCCGGCGGTATGACCGGAAGAAGTATTAAAAGAAGCTGCAGATGAGATGCTTGATTATCAGGGCAGTGGAATGTCGGTTATGGAGATGAGCCACCGTTCCAAAGTTTATGACAACATCATCAAGACAGCAGAAAAGGATCTTAGAGAGTTGATGAACATACCTGACAATTATAAGGTTATGTTTCTCCAGGGTGGTGCTTCGCAGCAGTTTGCTATGATTCCTATGAACCTTATGAAAAATAAGGTTGCTGACTATATCATTACAGGTCAGTGGGCTAAAAAAGCCTGGAAAGAAGCTTGCAAATATGGTAAAGCAAATGCGATCGCATCTTCTGAGGACAAAACATTCTCGTATATTCCTGACTGTTCGGATTTGCCAATTTCTGAAGATGCAGATTATGTATATATCTGCGATAATAATACGATATATGGAACAAAGTATAAAGAACTTCCAAACACAAAGGGCAAGACATTAGTTGCAGATGTTTCTTCATGCTTCTTATCAGAGCCGGTAGATGTAACAAAATATGGTGTTATCTACGGTGGAGTTCAGAAAAATATCGGACCTGCAGGTGTAGTTATCGTTATCATGCGTGAAGACCTTATCACAGAAGATGTTTTAGAGGGAACACCTACAATGCTTCAGTATAAGACACACGCAGATGCAGACTCATTATACAATACACCACCTGCATACGGAATTTACATATGTGGAAAAGTGTTCAAGTGGCTCAAAAAGATGGGCGGACTTGAAGTTATGAAACAGAGAAATGAAGAAAAAGCAAAAATTCTCTATGACTTCCTTGACCAGAGCAAGTTATTTAAGGGCACTGTAGTTGCAAAAGACCGTTCTCTTATGAATGTTCCGTTTGTAACAGGTGACAAGGAACTTGATGCAAAATTTGTTGCAGAAGCTGAGAAAGCAGGTTTCGTAAATCTTAAAGGTCACCGTACAGTAGGCGGTATGAGAGCAAGTATCTACAATGCAATGCCAAAAGAGGGTGTTGAGAAACTTGTTGAGTTTATGAAGAAGTTTGAGGAGGAGAATGCATAATGTTTAAGTACACTTGTCTTAATCCTATCGCTGATATAGGTTTAAATAATCTTACTGATGAATATACAAAGACAGACGATTTTGCAGAAGCAGATGCCGTTTTGGTAAGAAGTGCAGCAATGCATGATATGGAGCTTTCTGACAATCTCTGTGCAGTTGCAAGAGCAGGTGCAGGTGTAAACAATATCCCGCTCGACAAATGTGCAGATAAAGGTATCGTCGTTTTCAATACTCCGGGTGCAAATGCAAACGGTGTAAAAGAACTTTTTGTTACAGGTATGCTTCTTGCAGCGCGTGATGTTGTAGGCGGTATCGAATGGGCAAAAGAAAATGCTGACAATGAAAACATCAGCAAAGATATGGAAAAAGCTAAAAAGCAGTTTGCCGGAACAGAGCTTATGGGCAAGAAGATTGGTGTTATCGGTCTTGGTGCCATCGGTGTTCTCGTTGCCAATGTTGCAAACCGCATGAAGATGGATGTGTACGGAGTTGACCCATTCCTCTCAGTAAACAACGCACTCTCTCTTTCAAGAGATGTAAAGATAGTTAAATCTTATGAAGAGATTTACAGAAACTGTGATTATATCACTATCCATGTACCGCTCCTTGAGGACACAAAGGGAATGTTAAATAAAGAAGCATTTGACCAGATGAAAGACGGTGTCGTTATCTTAAATATGGCAAGAGATACTCTTGTAAATGATGATGATATGAAAGCTGCTCTTGAATCAGGAAAAGTTGCAAAATATGTAACTGATTTCCCAAATCCTGCCGTTATGAAGATGCCAAATGTAATAGCAACACCACATCTTGGTGCATCAACAGCAGAGTCAGAGGACAACTGTGCAGTTATGGCTGTAGACGAGATAAGAAATTATATGGAAAACGGAAATATCGTAAATTCCGTAAATTATCCAAACTGTGATGCCGGAGTATGTGATACAAAGGGAAGAATTACAGTCTGCCATAAGAATGTACCTGCAATGCTTAACCGCATTACAAATGTATTCTCTGAAGCAAACATCAATATAGCACATATGACAAACAAGAGCCGTGGAGATTATGCATATTGTATATTTGACATAGACTCTGAGTCATCAGCAGATGTAGCTGATAAACTTTCAGCAGTTGATGGTGTATTAAAAGTAAGAATTATCAAATAAGCACTGAATAAAAAGCACTTACTATTATTAAATATATCTTTATCCTTTTTTGACAGGGTAAAGATAAAAGGAGAAGGCTATATAATAAAAGTTACCGGTCGTACTACAGGTGTGAAC
>JBNMLR010000124.1:0-6187 GCA_050874945.1 Butyribacter sp.
ATGTGATTATCGTTGTTATGCTCTGGTTAAGTCCCTGTCCGAGCGTATCTACATCATTTGTGATGCGTGATAACACCTCTCCGTAAGTACGGCTCTCAAAATATTTCATCGGCATCCTGTTTATCTTCTCAGATATTTCCTGACGAAGTTTATAACATACTTTCTGCGTGATGCCCGTCATTATCCAGCCCTGAATAAAGCTAAACAATGCACTGCAAAGATAAAGACCGAGCACGATAAGAAGTATGCGTCCTATCCTGTCAAAATCAATACTTCCCGTTCCGCTTATCTTTGCCATAAGACCCTCAGATAATGCGGTTGTCGCTTTACCTAATATCTTCGGTCCTGCTACCGTAAAGACTGTTGAGCAGGCGGCACAAAACATTACGACAAAAATGCCTGCCTTATATTTTGCAATATATTTTACAAGTGTTTTTAATGACTTTTTGAGGTTCTTAGGCTTTTCACCCGGCTGCATACCTCTGCCCATAGGACCTCTCCTGCGTGGCTGTGGCTTTTTAAACTGTTCCTCATTACTCATTGTCTGACACCTCACTTTCATCCATGCCAAGCTCTTTGGCTGACAACTGGGATTTTGCGATTTCACGGTACACATCACAGTTTTTAAGAAGCTGTTCATGTGTGCCTTTTCCGACTACTTTTCCATCATCGAGAACAAGTATCTGCTCTGCGTGTAATATTGTGCTTATTCTCTGTGCAACAATGATAACCGTGCTGTCTTTTACATTTTCAGATAATGCTTTTCTAAGTGCCGCATCCGTCTTTAAATCGAGTGCCGAAAAGCTGTCATCAAATATAAATATCTTTGGATTTTTGGCTATCGCCCTCGCTATCGCAAGACGCTGTTTCTGACCTCCGGAAACATTACTTCCGCCCTGTGATATTGAGCTGTCATATTTATCGTCTTTTGCTTCGATAAACTCTGTTGCCTGTGCTATCTCAGCGGCTTTCTTTATCTCCTCATCGGTTGCATCATCATTTCCAAAACGGAGATTTGAAGCTATAGTTCCTGAGAAAAGAACTCCTTTCTGAGGTACAAAACCGATTTCTTCTCTGAGGTCTGACATTGAAATATTTCTTATGTCTTTTCCGTCAAGCAATATCTTTCCATCAGTAACATCATATAATCTCGGAATAAGGTTTACCAATGTTGATTTGCCGCATCCCGTACTGCCTATGATAGCTGTTGTCTCGCCCGGCTTTGCAACAAAATCAATATCGTGGAGTACATCTTCCTCTGCTCCCGGATATTTAAAGTTTACGTGCTCAAATGATATTACCCCGTCATGGCTTGTAAGTTTTTCCGGCTCATCAATATCTTTAATAGAAGACTCTGTGCGCACAACCTCGTCAATACGCTCTGCTGCGACAGCCGCACGAGGGAGCATTATAGACATCATCGTAAGCATAAGGAATGACATGACTATCATCATTGCATATGTTATAAATGCAGTCATTGCACCGACCTGCATATTTCCACCGTCAATCTTTTTAGCACCAAACCACACGATACCAACCGTAAGGATATTCATTATCATCATCATACCCGGCATCATAAATGTCATAACCCTGTTTGTAAAAAGCATTGTCTTTGTGAGGTCTTTGTTTGCCACATCAAATCTTTCTTCTTCTTTTTTCTCCCTGCCGAATGCACGGATAACTGAAAGCCCGGTAAGGATTTCTCTTGAAACAAGGTTGATATTGTCGACCAGCTTCTGCATAAGTTTAAACTTAGGCATTGCGGCTGACATAAGTATCATCACATATCCGAGTATCACGATTATCGCAAGCACAATTATCCAGCCCATGCCTGCCCCTGTCTGCATAACCTTTAACACACCGCCTATTCCAAGAATAGGTGCATATGCGACCATTCTTAAGAGCATGACTGATACCATCTGTATCTGCTGAATATCATTTGTGCTTCTCGTGATAAGTGATGCCGTTGAAAACTTATCCATCTCGGCATTTGAAAATCCAACAACATTTTTAAACACTTTTTCTCTGAGCGTCATACCGATTCCCGCTCCGACTCTTGAAGCAAAGAAACCGACAAGCACAGTCACAACACCCATGAGAAGTGCCATTCCAAGCATTTTTAATCCGGCAAACAAAAGGTATGATTTCTGGATATTGTCAACATCAATGCCTGCCGCCTTATCACAGGAAACCGCATAGGCAACACCCATTGACTTAACAAGAGAACTTCCCATTGCATCTATGGTGTCACTCATCTTATCTCTCATAGACAAAATGCTCTTTTTATCCATCTGACCGCTCTGCATCATTCCGACAAAAAGCGGTCTTGCGTCAACGCAGTCAACCTTGACTTTGTTTCCGTCATCGTCCTCTTTTTCCTGTTTGAAACTCTTAAGCTTAACACCGAGGGACTTGCCAAGCTGCTCGACACTCATATTTTCAAGTTCAGACTCTTTCTTACCCATCTGACTTGCAATCGTCTTTTTAAAACTACTCACCTCTAAAGTGCTCATCTGATAATTCATGATAAGCGGCAGAGTAAGTTTCTCGTCAGCTTCATCAAGCTCCTTATCTGACTTATCTTTAAGTTTATAAAACTCTCCATCTGATTTATACAGACCTTTCCACAAATCTGCTTCATCATCTGTCATAATAAACTGTGCCGTCTCAAACTCACTCTTTGTAAGTTTCTCAGGCACGATATGTTCAACACCGCTGTTCTGAATACCCACATCGATAATATCCGATGTGTAAGACGGAAGCGACAGATCACACCACGCCTGCACAAACAGCAGAGCAATGATAATAATAACCGCTTTCCAGTAAGGAAGCATATTTTTAAATATTTTACCCATTATTCTATCCTTTCTTAACCTTTCTGATTTCAATCTCCCTCTGAGCAATATCATATATATTATTCAGGTATGCCACGAGTTGTGAAAGTTCATCCTCATCAAGCTTTGACAAAACGGCTTCTCCGAAATCGTGCATGGTTTCCCTGACCTCCTGCATGACTTCCAGTCCTCTGTCAGTCAGCTCAACATAAGTATTTCTCCTGTCGTTTTTATTTATCGTCCTTTCCACATATCCTTTGTCCTCAAGACCTCTGATGGTTCTCGATATTGCTGACGGAAGTACATTTGTCTTTTTGGCAAGTTCAGAAACCGTAATTTTTCCGTCCTCGCTCTTATTCACAATATTGCGCATTGCCCAAAAATCAGCACCGCTGACATTTGGCATCATATCTCCCAGTCTCAGTTTATGAAACTGATGCATAGCCTTAAAAAGTTCCTCAAATTTATCATTCATCATCTCACCTCACAAAAAATCACATAGCACTATAACAATCCGTGACACCGGTTGATGTCAAAATACCTTTTACACCAACGTCACATAATACATAACACTTAAAACATTTAACAATGTTATATATTGTGTATGTGAAATAATAACACTGTTAATTACAAATGTCAACAAATTTATTTTTGACTGAATTTTTTCTTCTATAATATTACTTCTCATATATAATGCAGATTGCAGCCAAAAACTCCTAATATACACAATTAATACCAAATTAAACACTTTTACTTTACTTATTTTAATGTTACAATATATATAGCACACGCACACTTGAGGGGATGAAGGAGAATATATATGAACATAAGCACAGAAAATATCTGCACAAGCAATGAAAATAACAATTTTCAATATATTTATGACTCGATAATCGACGAACTTATTAACCTTGAAAATCTTTCGCCTGACAAAAGCAGGACAGCAATTTTAGAGTCTATCCTTAAACAGCTTTGCGCCGGTACTAACAGCAGCGCGGCTTTCGTTTTTGAATTATTTAACAAAAATATATATGAACTTAAATTTAAATATTTGCAAAACGGCTATAATTTATCCGATACTCTGCCGAGCATTTTTTCAGCAGAAACAATACCTGACTGGCACAGCCGATTGGCTAAGCGTAAGATAATCATAGAAACTGATATTAAAAACAATCATACTGCCATGACCGCTGAAAATGATAAGCTTATTCATGCCGGTATAAACTCCGTTATTGCATTTCCTATATCATATGCAGGAAATCTTCTCGGATATATCAGGCTTGACGCACCGACCTTTCCGATTTCGCCTTTCCACCTGAGACTTATGCGCACGATAGATATGCACCTCGGCAGTATATGGCAGAATATAGATAAAGATTTTCTTCTTATGCAGCGGCAGGACATTATAAATGAAAACCAATCCGAACTTGAAAAAGAAAAACAGTTTCTTGATGTACTGTGCCGTGACTATACCTCCGTATATTATGTCGATCTTGAAAAAAATACTTTAGAAGCTTTTAAAATTGACCGTGTTGCAAATGCGGCTAATTTTATCCCGGTTCAAAATCAAAGTCCGCTTAACTATACGGAAATGATAGATATTTATGCCCAAAAATATATTGCGCCGGAAAGCATTGAACTTTTTGAAAAAACAATGAATATCCAAAATCTCAAAGAGGAACTGAAAACCAAAGAACGACTTATATTCAGGTATCGAAGTGTCCCAAACCTTATACGACAACAATACTTTGAAACGGTTCTGGTAAGGATTTCACCAACTGTTTTTGATTACAAACTCTTAATCGGTTTCAGGCATATTGATGACATTGTGGCTATCGAGCAGAAAAAACAGTTTGAACTTGAACAGGCACTCGCAGAGGCAAATCTTAAAAATGAAGTTATCTCTGCCTTAAGCCAGATCTATTATGCAATTTTTCTCATTGATTTAAATAAAAATACATTCAAAGAAATATCAGGAAAAGGATGCACCCACCGCCTTGCCGGTAAAACAGGCTGTGCTTCTTATGAAATGAATAAATTGTGTGATGAATTTATTGTTCCTGAATATAAAGACAGATTACGGCAGTTTTTTGATATATCAACACTTACGAAACGCCTTGAAAATGAGGAAACTATAGCCACCGAATATCTCACCACCGACAATAACTGGCACACGGCAAGATTTATCGTAAGAAGACGAGATACTGACAATACGGTAACTCATGTCTTATACGTAACTCAAATCATAAGTGCGAGCAAACGCCGTGAACAAAGCTGGATTTCAATAGCAGAAGAAGCAAACAAAGCCAATGTCGCAAAAACCGAATTTATATCACAGATAGCCCATGACATAAGAACTCCTATGAACGCCATTATGGGATTTACTGATATAGCGTCAAAGCATCCGACTGAGCCTGATAAGATAAAATACGGTCTGGAAAAAATTAAACAGTCAGGCAACTTTTTATTAGAACTCGTCAATGAAGTTCTCGATATTTCAAAAATTGAAAACGGTCAGA
Organism: Butyribacter sp.; assembly: GCA_050874945.1. GTDB lineage: Bacteria > Bacillota > Clostridia > Lachnospirales > Lachnospiraceae > Butyribacter. The sequence continues at coordinate 5,354 of JBNMLR010000124.1, forward strand.
TGAAAGTCGCTCCTAAGGAAATAAATATCTGTGAAATTTTTGATGAATTTCCATCTATCCTTAATCAGATAAAGCTCGGCAAAGACCTCGATATAAAATGTTTTAAACACGATATTTTATACAGTGAATTATTTGCCGACCCGCTCCGCATCAAGCAGATATACACAAATATCCTTTCTAATGCCGTTAAATATACTCCTGACGGAGGAAGTATTGTTTTTGAAATGTACCAGCAAAAAATACCTGACAGTAAAAATATACGGCTTATCGCTAAGGTAAGTGACACCGGTATCGGTATGTCAAAAGAATATATTGAAAATATGTATTCAAAATTCACACGCGAAACCGATTCAAGAATAAATAAAGTTCCCGGATATGGGCTTGGTCTGTCGATTGTTAAATACCTCACGGATATAATGAACGGCCGCATAGATGTTCAAAGCGAGCTTGGCAAAGGTACAACTTTCACCGTAACTTTAGAAATACCGTACCTTAAACAACGCTCGAAAATTGCCCCTAAAGCAATGACTATCGAACACTATTCAAAAATCTGTTCCGGAATGAATCTGCTTATAGCAGAGGACAATGAGTTAAATTACGAAGTCATCTCCGAACTTTTGAAAATGCACAATATAACAAGCGACCACGCAGCCGACGGTTCTATTTGTGTGGAAATGCTTAAAAATTCCAAAAAGCACACCTATGATGCAATACTTATGGATATGCAGATGCCCGTAATGAACGGACTTTACGCAACAACCGCCATAAGAAACATGAACAGTTCCGAAGCACATACCATTCCTATCATAGCAATGACTGCAAATGCATTTAAAG
>JBNMLR010000125.1:0-6183 GCA_050874945.1 Butyribacter sp.
CACACTATGTTACGAGCATTTTTCTATACATTAAAAAACAGGGTATGGCTAGAAACCTATACTAACCATACCCTGTATGCTAAATTTTATATCTAATTTCTTATTAGTTACTGTCCGCCCGCATCTGCTCTATCAATCTCCCGATGTTCTCCTCATCCTCCTCAAGTTCATCTGCTATCTGCGGTATTGTTTTTCCTTTTTTCAGCTTTTTATTTATCAATTCGAGCAATTTTTTATTTTCTCCTACTTCCTCTCCTTTTTCAAATTGTTCTTTTCTTTCAAGCCGCATATGTTCTTCTTCGTCGTATTCAAATATCGTCATAGAAACAACCTCCGCTTTATTTTCAACAAAAAATTCTTTTAAAATATTTTCTTCTATACATTCGTCAACTGCTTTCTTTACTGCATCCTCATACGACATCCCCTCTTTATGATACTTTCTAGTCTTATCAACATACTTTATATATCCGTCCAATTCAGGACAACGCTTTTTCATTGCTTCGTTGTATCTTGGATTTACATTATATTGTGTCATAACAAGTTCAAGTTCAGGATGTTCTGCTTTACATTTATATAAATCTGACAGCTTTAATATCTGCCTCTCAGGCTGCTTATCCTGTCCATAGTACAATGTCACAAAATGCGGTGTTGGTATCTCCTGCACATACTCTGAATAAAGATTTAATTCATTTTCAGCTATGTATTTTTCGTATTCATTTGCAACATATATAAGCGTTCTCAGTGGCATATTTGGATTTATCGTCGTCTGGAACTCAGTCAGCAGCATATTAAAATGAAAAATAATCGCATTATCATTCTTTCTACCTATGTAAATCGCACTGTTTAATGTTACAATTTGCAATTCATCGGGATTGGTATAATCAGTCTCCATTATACAGTTATATAATGATAATGATGCCTTTTTTCCTGAAAATAACTTATAAGCAACACCATCTTTATGATTTCTATATACCCCTATTTTCTTCTGCTCCCCTACTGTCTCTTTCTCATCAAGCTTTTTTGCCATAGACATTCTCCTTTCGTTTTAACGAAGAATATAATATAAGCCTATGGCTTTATCCTAATATCTTAAGATACCCGTAAGCCTTATTATTCTCCGCTTATTTTGTTGTAATTGGTTTCATAAGCAAAGAATTCTTAAGAAATCAGATATTTATGAATATACACTAATTGCGTGTACCAAGATATTAAGATTATTTGCTTAAATGATTTATTATTTTTATAATATCACAATATTTTTTAGCACGCAATAAAAATATTCTCTCCATATGCTCCCATTGACATTCCCGATATATCTGATATAATATCAGCAGTCGGACGGCACATAGAATGTGCCTTGCAAGGTGTCTAAGGCTAAGCTTTAGATTCCCGGACGGACATGAATTTATGAATGACAAAATCACCGAACACAAAGTGCGACAGATGCAAAGCATCTGGATTTTGGAGTTATTATCTCATGAGCCAGATAAGATGAATTTCTTATCTGGCTTTATTTTTTTGAGGAGGATTCAAATGGATTTACTAAAAGACAATTTAAAGAAACTATACTTTCGATTTTTAATCCCGTCTCTTGGCAGTGCAATGGTAATGTCAATCTACACACTGACAGATGCAATTGTTATCGGAAAAGGTGTCGGTTCAGATGCACTTGCCGCACTCAGCATTACAACACCGCTTTTGTGCATCTTAATGGCAACGGGAATTTTATTTGGTGTGGGTGGCTCTGTTCAGATGAGCGTTCACCGTGGAACCGGCAATCAGAAAAAGGCTGACCGCTTTTTCACACTGTCATTTATCACATTAACCGTGATTGCTTTGATACTGTGGTTTATTTATGGCTTTGGCATCTCAACTCTCCTGCGGTTAATGGGTGCAAATGACACTCTTTATCCGTATGCAATGGCATATATGAAATTTATAAATATCTTTCTCCCGTTTGCCGTGTTTTCAAATTTTATGGCAATCTTTGTCAGAGCCGATAATGACCCAAACAGAGCAATGGCAGGTGTATTGCTCGGCGGTGTTGTAAACATTGTACTTGACATTGTTTTTGTTTTTCCTTTGCAAATGGGAATCGGCGGTGCCGCACTTGCATCAACCATCGGTATGATAATTCAGGTAGTTGTCGGAATATCACACTTTTTCAGCCAAAAAAACAACTTACGATTTATCAGACCAAAACATATTTTTTCAAGCATATGGCAGATTATAGGAAATGGTATTCCGAGTTTTTTTAATGAGTTTGCAAACGGTTTTATCGTTCTTCTGTTTAACATACAGATTTTAAAATACTGCGGTGGTGCAGCGTTGTCGGTATATAGTGTCATATCAAACTGCGTTATATTATTTAACTCCCTGTTTACGGGAGTCGGACAATCCATCCAGCCAATCATTGCAACAAATTACGGTGCGGGAAAATGGGAACGAATTAAAAAAGTTAAAGGCATGGCTTTTGTCACAATAATAATTATGGGAGCTGTCTTTTCAGCCTGCGGAATATTATTTCCCGAAAAAGTATGTACCATATTTATGAATTTAAATAACGAAATGAGGGATATTGCCAGACTTAGAGTGCGAATTTATTTTATAGCTTTTCTTCCAATGGGAATAAATCTGCTCACTTCGTACTATTTGCAATCCGTTTTAAGCGTAAAAGAATCATTGTGTATATCTTTGCTCAGAAATGTAATTCTCAGCAGTGCCGCAATAATTACTTTTCCACTTCTTTTCGGAAAAAACAGCTTATGGATGGTAATGCCTGTTGTTGAATTGTGTGTGTTAATATTGAGTATGGTATTTTTGAAGAAATCCAAATAGAACACTATTATGATTATTATTCGGGTAACCTTTTTGTAACTAATTGACAACATATTGAATGTTACATTATAATCTGATGTAACAGTTAATATGTTGTGTGCAGAGAGGAGAATTATTATGCTTACGAAAAAAGAATTACCGGAATGTCCTGTTGCAACTACCGTGGCACTTATCGGAAGTAAATGGAAACTTCTTATCATAAGAAATCTATTGCAGCGTCCGTGGCGTTTTAATGAACTTAAAAGAGATCTTGAGGGCATCAGTCAGAAAGTTCTCACAGACAGTCTCCGCTCAATGGAGGCAGATGGTCTTATAACACGAACTGTATTTCCTGAGGTTCCTCCAAGAGTTGAATATGCACTAAGCGAACTCGGTCAGTCACTTAAACCTATTCTTGATTCAATGGTCGACTGGGGTAACGCATATAAGCAGATGCAGTAGCAAACTTGCCGCTCACCTGCAAGCCTGACACAAACATTGTCTGTCAGGCTATACACCACCAAATAAATATTATAGAATTGAGGCAGGTACAAATCATTTTATAATGCCTGCCACAATTCTTTCCATTCACTGCCACTGCATGAAACAAAATATTTCATCCAGTGGCTTGTATTTTTGTTATAATTTTCACCGAGATTATCATCACGGCATATTTCATTTTTCAATATAATAAGATTTTTATATGATATTTCATCACTTGAAAACCTCTTAACATAATACCTGTATATCATTTGAAGCTGTTCTTTTCCCTGCTCAAAATCTATATTTTCACCGCAAAATTCATTCATGTTTGCTATATGTTTTTTTAGGATTTCATAATTAGATTTGTTTATATATGTTTTCATTTTTTAATTTCCTTATCATTTATCTCCTAAATCACATCTCATTTTAGGAGATAAATCAATTATTAGGAGATAAAGTTTACTGTGTAAAACTTTTAAAGCACATGATAATACGGACAAATATCTTCGTAATGCCCGTCTTTCATACGAAATCCGCCTGGTATTGTTCCAAGCTGCTTAAATCCAAGTCTCTCGTAAAGATGTCTTGCATGAATGTTTGAAGCTACAACAGCATTGAACTGTAACACTCTAAAACCATGCTCTTTTCCCTGTATAAGACAATCCTTAACCAGTTTTTCACCGATATGCAATCCTCTTGATTTGCTGCTCACGGCATAACTGGCATTGCATATGTGACCGCATCTTCCTACATTGTTAGGGTGAAGTATATACAATCCGTAAACTTCTCCGCTTTCTTTATCTTTTGCAACCGCACTGTATGTCTGTGCTCCAAAAAATTCTTTTCCGCTCTCATCTGTAAGAAGTTCCTCCTGCGGAAATGCAACTCCATCCTCAACGACCTCATTCCATATCTGTATCATAGCTTTAAGGTCAGTTTCTTTGTACTCTTTTATTTCAATATCCATGATTTTGTCTCCTTATATTTTTTTCTAATGGTTATTATATCACAAATTCGCAAGACAGAAGAGCTTGTTCTCCTGTACTGAATTTGTGAACGACAAAATCATATAGCACAAAATGCGACAGATGCGAAGCATCTGGATTTTGGAGTTGAGTATATCACATTCTTTCCGTTCTATTCAACATACCGCTCTACATTTTTTCCGACCCAAATTATACTTTACTCTACATTTTTTCCGACCTAAATCATACTTTATTCTGCACTTTTTCTGACCTAAATCACACTTTACTCAACACTTTTTCCTCCCCAAGCCGCTTTTACTTATACTTTCCACTTTATTTTTTCTTATTCTTTTCAAAAATACATATCCAACTGCACAAGCTATGATTTCCGTTATCGGAAATGCCCACCATATCAATGAAACTCCCATCTGACCGTTTCTGACAAGGAGAGAAAAAACACCAGCCAATGGTAAAATAATCACAAACTGTCTGAGAAGTGAAATAACCAGTGACTCAATACCGCCGTCCAATGCCTGATATATTCCCTGATATGCTACATTTATTCCTGCAAAAATAAAACTTATGGAAATAATTCTCATTGCTCCAACAAAATATTCCCTTGATTGTCCTGCATTAAATAATGTTGCAAAAGCCCCCGGAAAAATCTCAGTAATCGCCACACCGACAACCATAAGTACAGCCGTATAAACAAGTCCGTATTTGATTCCGTCATTTATTCTCTTTTTGCTCCTCATTCCATAAGCAAAAGCAATAATAGGTGTAATTGCATCTCTAAGACCAAATGCAAGGAACAATACAAACTGATGTACCTTATAGAACAATCCATATGCTGTCTGTGCCGACGGACTGAACTTCAAAATCAGATTCATCACATATACCATGATAGACATAAGTGCCTGTGCAATAATTGCAGGAAGCCCGATTGAATATATTTCCTTTATAATTCTGCCATCCGGTTTCATGAATTTTACTCCATGCTCAAATTCCTTATTTAATTTAATATGAAAAATAAACAATAATACAGCCGATACAACCTGTCCTATTACAGTAGCATATGCGGCACCCTCTACTCCCATCTCCGGAACAGGCCCAATTCCGTAAATCATGATTGGATCAAGAATAATATTTACCACAGCACCTACTATCTGACCTATTGTAGAATAAAGTGAACGACCTGTTGCCTGCAACAGCTTTTCAAATAGCGAGAAAAAAATAATTCCAAAAGAAATCACACAGCATATTCTTAAATAATTTATTCCCATTGAAATAACTTCCGAATCAACCGTCTGCGACGAAATGTATGCTTTTACTCCAAAAACTCCAAACAATAGACATACCAAATAAATAATCACTCCTAAAAACAGACTGTTCCCGGCAATTTTTGCCGCCTTTTTGTTGTCCCCCTGTCCGAGTGTTCTTGCAAGAAGTGCATTTGTTCCCACACCTGTTCCTATTCCAACTGCTACCATAAGCATCTGAACCGGAAATACCAGCGTAAGTGCATTAAGTGCCGACTCACTCCCAACTCTCATATTTCCGACAAAGGCACTGTCTACAATGTTGTAAACTGCCTGCAGTGCCATAGATAGTATCATAGGTATTCCCATCTGCACCATGAGCCTGTTTACAGGCATCTCTTTCATTTTGTTACTTTCTGCCATCTTATAATCCTCCTTGTTTTGCGAAGCAAAATCCGAGCTCCAATGCGAGGAGAAGATTTAGCCTCCTTGTTTTGCGAAGCAAATGCGACTGCCCCTTGTAGAAGCAGAGGATTTGTCCCCTTTTTTTCTGCATAAAAAAAGTGTAATCTTATCATAATAAGCTGGACTTACGCTGATAAGCTACACACTTTTTTATATCACTATATTATTTTATCAATATGCGCGATAAGACACAC
>JBNMLR010000126.1:0-6131 GCA_050874945.1 Butyribacter sp.
GTTCTGGCGTATGATACTTAAAGAATACCCGGAACAGATGATATATTTTGAGAATATGTTTGATGATTCACCGGCAATGCTTTTAAAACTTTGCAACATGATGGCGGATGAACCGAGATTTAAGGTGTGTCTTGATGTCGCTCATGCGTTCATATCAGGAAAACCCGTTGAAAACTGGTATGATGCATTTAAAAATAAGATAGGTCATCTGCATATAAATGACAACGATGCAGATCAGGATTTGCATTTACCTGTCGGAAGTGGTAAATTTAACTGGTCAGCTTATGATGACTGGTGCAAAAGTTCAGATATTGATCCATCTGTTCTTGTTGAGGTCAGGGGTTATAAAGACCTGGTCCAGTCGGTAGATTATATGGAAAAGAACCATATATATCCGTTCAAATAAAAAGAGCAGAACCGGTGTTTTGCTCTTTAATAAAAAATATGAGGTGAATTATGATTTCTAGTGGTATGGTTAATTTGATAATGCAGATGGCGGTGCTCGGTTTCGTGATACCGTTCGTCTTTATTCTTGCATGGAAAGTAAGGACAAAAAAAAGTATAGTTCCGTCGTTTGTGGGCATGGGAGTATTTCTTTTGTTTACTTTCTGCTTTGAGTCTGTTCCTAATATGATATTTCTTCATACAAAAAATCCGATTTCGGAGTTTATAAGCGGAAATGCCATTGCTTATGCGTTGTATGTAAGCCTGATGGCAGCAGTTTTTGAGGAGGCGGGAAGATTTGTTGCTTTTAAATTTTTCCTTACTAAACACACAGACGATAATGAGACAGCTATATCATATGGTCTTGGACACGGAGGAATCGAGTGTATAATAGCACTTGGTATCACACAGCTTCAATACTATGCCTATGCTCAGCTTATAAATGAGAATAAAATTGACACAGTCATAAATACATTGCCTGACAAGGCTTCAAAGACTGCAATGACGGAACTTGTAAATGCCATAAAGGATATGACGCTTACCGAGAGTCTGCTTGCAGGCGGACAAAGATTTTTCATAATGTTTTTGCAGGTTGCATTGTCAGTCCTTGTGTTTAAGGCAGTCAGGGAGGTTAATAACAATCGCTATATCGCCATTGCGATAGTATTACATACGCTTGGAAACATACCTGCGGCACTCTACCAGAGGGATGTGTGTCCGAGACTTGGTTCAGAGTTGTTTTCAATAGCATATTCTATCGTGGTATGCATTTTTGCTTACAATGTATATAAGAGTCTGCCTAAAAAGAAGACAGTAAGCAAAGAAAAAGATTTTGATATTGCAGGAAAAAAACTTGGATGAAAACACCGTGAATGACCTCGGAAATATATGTAAAGGTGTTTTTTAAAAGCTGTGCCAAAATGACCTTTGGAAAATATACGTCAAAAAATTAAGAAATTTTAAAAAAACAAGTAAGGCTCATACATTGACAAAAACGGCAAAATAAAGTTATTATAATAGCTGTGCGTATAGACTCTTTAAATACAGATATTTAAAGTATAAATATTTTTGTCTATTATTTTAAATAAAAAAAGATTTGGAAGGTTTATAATATGTTATACAGATATTTTAGATTTAACAAAAAAAGGGTAGCGGTTTTTGCCATACTTCTTATAATTATATTAAGCATACAGGCATTTCTTACCGGTTCACTTATGTCGAAGCAGTCTGTTACGACTGAGGCGGGCAATTCAAACAGTGCCGTTATCGGAATTATCGACAATGAGGAGATAATAAGACAGAAGTTTTCATTTAACAGAAAGGTCGTGCTTTCTCAATTTGTTTTAAGTTTTGGTTCGTTTGAAAGAAATGATGTCGGAGATACACTTCACATTCAGATGACGGACGGAAATAATAACATTGTATATAATACAGATATTCCGGTTGATAAGATTAAGGCAAATCAGGATTATCCTGTTAAAATGGACAACACCGTTACGATTCCTAATGGTGTTACCTGTTGTATAAGGATTACCTGCAGTTCTAAGGAAAATTCGTATGCGGCAATCCCTACACTGAACACGACAAATCGTACTGACCCAAACACATATATGTCTACGCTCAAGATGCAGACTCATGCAAAATCACTTAATATCAGCTATACCTATAAGTTCAGACAGGTGTATCCGCTGGTTGTTATGTTAGTAGAGATATTGCTGTTGTTTGTTTTGTGCTTTGAACATATATCAGATATGGCTGCTGTTTACAGAAAGAGATATTTGAGAGAACTTAAAAAGAAAAAACAGCATGAAAAAGCAGCCGGGAACGGTGAGCAGAAAAAAGATAAAACTAAGAGTCAGGATGCCAAGATTAAATATTCCAAAAAGGCAATGTTTGACAGGGAAAAGGACAAGAAGAAAAAAGCATATATTAAAAAGCATAATAAAAAACAGGAACATGGCAAAAAACAGACATTTAGCGTTAAAGGCATTGTAAAATGGTGTCTTGCACACAAAAAATTTATTGTCATTGTACGAAGAGTGGCATTTGTCTTAAATCCGTTTATCGTATTTTTGATGCTTGAGTCAATGAACGGTTCACTTGAACTTATGCGTCCTGGTGTATGGCCGTTTACATGGCTTCTGCTGTTTTCGATAGAGCTTCTTATATATGGTATATGCCGCAGGGCATCACTCTCAATGCTCATACTTAACTTTGTGATGTTCCCTATCGGTCTTGCAAACCTGTTTATTATGAATGTAAGAGGAACACCATTTTTACCAGCTGATATACTGGGGGTAGCGACTGCAACAGAGGTCGCTGACCACTATACATTCAGCTTATCACCGGCACAGTTTATAATAGTTCCGGCATTCTTTATATGGAATTTGTTTGTTTTCAGGATAGCAGTTAAAAAACATCCGAAAGAAACTCTTAAAAATAATATAATAAAAAGAGCCGTTCCGGTTTTTGCGGGAGTGCTTCTGATTGGTATTATGTATAATACCCCTGTTCTTGAGGCTTGCAAGATTACTGACGATGTCTGGAATAAAGTGGGTTCATGCCAGAAAAACGGATTTTACATGAACTATTTTATAAACCTGCATTATCTTAAGGTTTCAAAACCTTCCGGATATTCACAGGAAAAAGTAAAAAATATAATAGCGGAAACAAAAAAAGAAGATATTACATCGGGAGAGGAAACTTCATCGAGAAAGGTTGTCTCTAACAGTGACTTTAAGACTAATACGACTCTTAACGGCAAAAAGCCGAACATTATCTATATAATGAATGAGAGTCTTGCTGACTTTTCAAAAATAGGAAAAGTAAATTACAACAGAGACCCGTTGGAGTATATCCACAGCATGAAAGATAATACTATATCCGGTCTTGATTATGTATCTGTTTTTGGAGCCGGTACAAGTAACTCTGAGTTTGAGGCAATGACGGGAAATACAATGAAATTTTTCCCAAGCGGATGTAATGTTTATCAGCAGTTTATGCACGACTCGACATATTCGATCTCGCAGTATTTAAAGACTCTCGGATATGATTGTGATGCGATACATCCAAGTAGTGCCAAGAACTGGAACAGAATAGCGACCTACAACAGTATGAAGTTTGACAAGTTCATATCTATTGATGACTTTAAAAATCCTGAGTATATCCGCTATATCAGTGACAAAGAAAGTTATAAAAAGGTTATAGAGCTTTATGAAAAGCGTGATAAGAATAAGCCTTTATTCCTGTTTAATGTAACCATTCAAAATCATGGCGGTTATCTTACAAATACAAACTGGAAAGAACCTGTAGAGGTTGAGGGCAAGTATTATACGGAGGCAAACGAATATCTCTCTTCAACAAAAGAGTCTGACAATGCCTTTAAGTACCTTATTGATTACTTTAAGAAACAGGACGAGCCGACGATAATATGTATGTTCGGAGACCATCAGCCGTCTATTGAGACAGAGTTCTACGAGGAACTGTTAGGCAAAAAACAGGATGAGTGGGAGATTTCGGATATTCAGAAAAGATATGCGACACCTTTTGTACTGTGGGCAAACTATGACATAGGAAGTGCTTCGGATGTAGTCATAGGTAATAATACGCTTGAAAATATGCTGTTAAAAGCAGCGGGAATCGAGCTTCCGACATACAATAAATATGTTGAAAAAGTGTCTCAGACTATCCCTGTCATGAATGTAAACGGTTATATGGATAATGACGGTAACTGGCACAATTATGGAAGTGATGAGACAGACAATATAAAGAAATTGCTTGACGATTATGATATACTTCAGTATGGTTATTATAGTGATACTGATAAAGAGAAATTGTTTGGTAAATAAAATACAAGTTTAAATGACTTAAGTGGAGGTAGAAATGGCAACTGACAACAGTAATATTGAAAAATTATTAGATGAAATGAAGAAAAACCAGTCAAATGAACTGGCAGCACAGCTTACGCAGGAACTCGGAAATGCATTTGTATATGTACCTGCAACGATGCCGAAAGATACGGACCCTGCCATATTAAAAAAGATGATGGCAAATCCGGGTGTGGAAACACCTATACCTGATGGAGCACAGCCGCAGCCATGTGTTCTTCAGAATGACAATGGCACAAAGTTCTTCCCTGTATTTACATCGGAGGAGGAAATGGATAAAGGAAAAGGGCTGCCTAAATTCCCTATTACATTAAATCTTCCTTTTAAAGCGTGCCTTGACATAATGGCATCAATAGAGGATATAACGGCAGCCGTTATAAATCCTTTTAACCAGAATATTGTTATGAATGTGACAAGAAATGCACCTGAAGAACAGCAGCCACAGCTTACTGAAGCGCAGCTTCATGCCGTTATCAGACAGCAGATGGAGTCAAGAGTATTCCCTCACAAGATACATACAGAGGGTGAAGCATACATAGAAGACCTTTGTAAAAGACAGGGCGAATGTATCATGGAGCTTTTTGAGGAACCATATGCTGATACGGACATATGTCCATATACGGCAGATGACTATGAATTTATGGTGCTCAACATCAGTGATACATTGAGACTTATAAGAATAACGACACCGACGGACAAGCAGTATCCGGAGATGGCTATGTCAATATTTATAGCATGGAATCCTGTTGAAAAGAAATCAAGATATTTTGCAGTCATAAAGAGCAGGGACGGCGAACCGAACAAACTTTATGAAGTGACAGCCGAACAGAAAGTTGAAGATTTCGGTGATGCTCCTGACGAGGGAATGGAACTCCAGAGCATTATTGATATTGCAACTGCAGAGAAATAACTGACAGAGATAAAATTGCTGCATTTATTAGTAAAAGGGTAAGGTATGTTCCCGTGGGATATTTCCGCGGGGACTATAGAAAGGAAAAAAACAGAATAAACTATGATTATATATTTGATACGCCATGGCAGACAAAACAGTACGGATTGTAATGTGGATGTGCCGTTATCGGCAGAGGGTATAAGACAGGCAGAACTTCTCGGTGAACGCATGAAAAACTATAAGATAGATGCACTTTATTCAAGTGACCTTAAAAGAGCGGTCGAAACTGCACAGGTTGCTTTCAAAAACCGTCCTGGATTAGCGGATAATATCAAAATACGACCGGGCATTGCCGAGATAGATTTTGGAAGTCTTACAGGTGTCCATGACTCAGAGGTAAAGCGTTTTTATAAAGAATATTATGAAGAACAGCTCGACGATTTTATGGAGGGAAAGAGCCAGAAAGGAACAGCACTCGATGAAGTAAATGAGTATGTCGGTGAGTTTTTTGTACCAAATGCGGAAATGTGGTATCCTGACGGTGAAAACGGTCCTCAGGTTTTAGAGAGAGTTATGCCGGTTTTGCATGAGTGGATAGACAGCGGAAAACAGAACATTGCCGTAGTCACACATGGCGGTGTTATCAGAATATTATTGTGTGCATTATTTGGCGGTGATTTTGCAAAGCGTCTTATGTTTGGCACATCACTTGAAAACTGCAGTATAACACAGCTTCATTTTGACGAGAAAAAACATGGTTTTTATCTTGACAGATTTAACGATTTTGCTCATTTAGAGAAATATCCTGAGCTTATGAGAAGTACATTTCTTGCACCGAACGGTGATATGTAACAGAGTGTAAGAGCAGGAAAGATAAAAAAAGAAATCATAAAAAACATTGGCACAAA
>JBNMLR010000127.1:0-6124 GCA_050874945.1 Butyribacter sp.
TGACAACATGGAAGATGCCATAACAGATGTGAAATACCAGGCAGACGGACTTAAGACAGAGTATAAATATGGTGAAAAACTTGACCTCTCAGGACTTAAGGTATCGTACAAATTAAACGGAAAGACTATCACAAAGACCGTACCTGATGACAAGGAATGTGATTATTACAGATTTAAAGAGGGTGAGCAGAAGATAACAATAAATTATTGCAATATGCCATACACATTTAATGTAAAAGTGGCAGAGAGACTTTATAAAGTCACATTCACTGACAGTGACGGAAAGACAGTTATTGCCGAACAGGAATTAAAGAAAGGTCAGGATGCCACGGCTCCTGAAGCACCTGCAAAAGAAGGCTATGAATTTACCGGCTGGGACAGAAGCTTTACAAATGTGACAAGAGATATAGTCGTAAAAGCGGTCTATACAAAACTTTATAAAGTAACATTTAAGTCAAAAGACGGACAGACGGAACTTAAGGTTCAGTATGTAAGAAGCGGTGAAGCGGCAGAGGCACCGGAAGCCCCTGAAATAGAGGGTTATACATTCTCTCGCTGGAGTGATGACTTTACAAGTGTTTACCGTGATATGACGATAACACCGTATTATGACAGAATATCAACACCGAAACCGACAAGAACACCTGCACCGACAAAGGCACCGAAGCCAACGGGTACACCAAAACCGACGGCAACTGTAAAGCCGACGAAAACACCAAAGCCGACAGCAACAGTGAAACCAACAGGTACAGCGTCACCAAATGAAAGCTCAAATCCGGATGAGACAGTAAAACCAACGGAAACACCGGCTCAGACGGTGGCACCTACAAAAAATCCAAATGCCACGGCATCACCAACAAAAACACCGCTTAAGAAAAATCAGACAGTAACACCTGTCAAAAATAACAAAAAGTCGGATGCTGCATCTTACAAAGTAACAGATGTAAAGAAAAAAACAGTAACATACAGTAAGACAAAGACAACATCTGCAAAAGCGGTAGTACCTGATACGATAACCGTAAACGGCACAAAACTTAAAGTAACGGCGGTAGCTGCAAATGCATTTGCAGGAAACAAAAAGATAAAAACCATTACATTAGGAAAGAACATAACAAAGATTGGTACAAAGGCATTTTACAAAGCAAAAAATCTCAGTCAGATAACAGTAAACGGAAATACCATAAAATCAATCGGAAAGAACGCTTTCAGCGGAGTAAAGAAAAACTGTAAGATAACGGTTCAGGCAAAAGATAAAAAACAGTATAACAAAATTGTCAGGCTGATAAAGAAATCAGGGGCAAAGAAAGTAAAGTTTGCTTATAAAAAGAAGAAGTAAGGCTTTGAAGAAAGAAGTTGAAGAAAAAAGTAAGGTCTTTTGATGTGGGAGTTTAAAATCGCAAAAGCAAACTTTGAATGTTGAAAGCCGGAAGTTAGATGTTAAGGCTAGATTTTTGATGCAGAAGTCTGAAATCGTAAAAAACAAACTTTGAATAATCAAGCAGGGAGCTGCACACTAAGAAAATCAACAGTGTGCAGCTTCTTTATTATTATGGTGCAAGGTAAGATTGATATAGCCTGCCAAACTATGACACAACTTATTAGCTGTTCAGTTTTATGGCATTAAAGTTTAGTTGATATTTTATCAAAAATCACGAAAATGATGATGGAAAATAAATGAAATTTTGTCTAAAGTTTTCAAATCTTATCAAATCTCATTAATTTCGGATTTTTATTGTGAAAATTGCACAGAAAATAAAAGAACAATATGTGAAAAATACAGATGGAAATCAGTGAACATAATTGTTATTATCTCAAAAACGAAATATTGCTTTTTAAATACAAACAAAATATAATGAGAGGAAGAAAGATATTTATGGGGAAGATTGATGTAGCGACAAAACAATATATGTCGCATAAAAATATAATAGCAGATGCTTTTAATTTTTATGTGTATGACGGTGCGCAGGTGATAAAACCTGAAAGATTGCAAAAGATAGATACTGCAGAGTTTATGATGCCATATGGAAATGATGCCAAAGCCGCCGTACAGAAAATAAGAGATAATCTTATGGTATGGGAAAGTGTCACTGATGGAGATGCAGTATATGTTGTTCTGGGAACGGAAAACCAGGACAGGATACATTATGCAATGGCTGTTAAAAATATGCTTTATGATGCATTACAGTATGCCAAACAGGTAGAAGAAGCCAAAAATTCATATCGTGGCAAAAATAAAACTACCGGTATTAAATTAAGTTCAGAAGAATTTTTATCGGGATTTAGAAAACAGGATAAATTAATGCCGGTGATAACATTGGTTGTTTATTTTGGTGATAAAAGCTGGGACGGGGCTAAAAGTATCCACGATATGTTTTGTGTAGATGACGAGCATATCTTAAAATATATTCCGGACTATAAAATAAATCTGATAGAGCCGGTAAAGGTTTCCGACATTGAATATGAGAAATTCAAAACCGATTTGGGTTCAGTATTGCAATTCATTAAGCACCAGTCGGATGAAGATGGAAGCTGGATTAAGGGAAAACACAGATTTGAGAGTGTAGAGAGAGAAGCGGTGGAACTGATAAATATGATAACAGGTGCAAATATTGCAGGCAATGAGAAAGAAGAGGTGGTTGATGTGTGCAGGGCATGGGAAAATTCATTAAAAAAAGCAAAAGATGAGGGACAGCGCGTAGGAGAAATCCATGGAAGACATGAAGGAAAAATTGAGGGAAAAATTGAAGGAAAAATTGAAGGAAAAATCGAGGCATATGCAGATTGTGATATGACTATACCCGAGATTGCAAAGAAAGTGTCTAAGTCAGAAGAATATGTTAAGGAAGTTATTAAAAAAATATCGGCTGCGTGTCTTTAAAGATTTTAGTATGAAAAAATAATAATTTTTTCACTGTCAGTGCTGCCATGAACAGTGATTCCCTACTTGCATTTATAAGGCAACTAATATATAATTTTATTATAGTAGCGGTATTATAGCAAATTATCGTTGTTATCAAGGAAGGGAGGAGGGTATCATGGAAGATAAAGCAAATGCAGAGGTTCTTGGTGGAGGAGAGGTTACATTTTCAGATGACGGATCTGAGGCGTACCTTTGTATAATTACGACAGATAAGACAAAATCAGACTATACGGTTGAAGATCTTGTAAAGAGACTTGAAAATGCAGGCGTAGTGAATGGTATTGACAAATCAGAGATACAGAAGATAATAGATGAAAGGATTTACAATGTACCTGTCAAGGTTGCTGAGGGGAAAAAGGCAGTTGACGGGATTGACGGCTGGTATGAGTTTTTATTTCAGACGGAGATAGACACAAAGCCTAAGATTTTAGAAGATGGTTCTGTGGACTATTCTGAGTATGGTGATGTGCCTACTGTTGAAGAAGGTCAGAAAGTTGTTATATATCATCCGGCAATACCTTCTGAAGATGGTGTTTCCGTAAAAGGAGAGACAATCATTGCTAAAAAAGGTAAAGAACTTGCAAGACTAAATGGCAGGGGCTTTATCTATGACAATGAAAAAAAAGAGTATTATGCAAAGTACGATGGAAAGATAACATATCGTGATGACAGACTTCAGATAGAGCCTGAGCTGGTTATAGAGGGCGATGTGTCTTTTACAACAGGAGATGTTACATTTCAAAATGACATTCATGTTCGTGGAAATGTCCTTACGGGAGTTAAAGTTATATCTGAACGGGGAAACATTATCGTAGACGGTTATGTCGAGTCAGCGGTACTTAAGGCAAAAAAAGATATAGTGCTTAAAAACGGAATGCAAGGCAATGGCAAGGGATATCTTGAGGCAGGGGGAAATGTTACCGGAAAGTTTTTTGAGCAGGTGCAGATAAAAGCAGCCAATGATATAAATGCAAATGCCATTATGAATTCTGATATTGAGTGCGGTCAGGATGTCATTGTCTCAGGAAAGTACGGAATAATAATAGGTGGAAAGGTATCTGCAACCAGATATATTCATGCCACTATTATAGGAAATATGTCTGAGGTAAAGACTACGATAAGTGCAGGTGTTGACGGTGATCTTTTTGCAAAACTGACAAAATGTGAGCAGGATATGTCTGAGGTGAGTGGAGAACTTGCCAAGATTACAAATGTACTGGGTCAGATACAGATTCTTATGGAAAAGTCCGATAGAAAGGATCTTGGAGATAAGAAGATGGCACTTATGCGTACAAAGATAGAAAAAGATACGAAGTTAAGTGAGCTGACAAAAAAGAAACAGGCTATTGTTGAGAAGATGGGAAAAGCAAATCTTGCAAAGGTTACGATTGAAAAAGTCATTTATCCGGGAAATGTTATTGTTATAAATGGTGTGAGAGTAGTCGTGACTGAGGAAGAACGTCATGTTGAGTATGCAAGACGAGGTGCAGGAATCATAGTGTATAAGATTGGGGAATAAAAAGATTGTCGCAAGTTGCGACGGATAATAGTTGATGAATATCGGGAGGTAGTGTAATATGGATTTTGAAGCGGAATTGGCAAAATTTCAGCCTAGTTTGGAGATAGATCAGGCAGAGGATGCTATTTACGGAAATAATACAACTGATGTGACGGATTTACTTCAGAGTATTTTAAAGGATGAAAAAGCAGGAAGAAATACAAAGAAAAATAAATCAGCAGGATGGGTGGAAGAATAATGAATTGTCCAAGATGCAATGCCAATGTAGCTTTTAGCAAGAAAAGGTGTGATAATTGCGGTCATGATCTTAGGAATTACCGTAAGGTTGTCAGCCTGTCAAATACTTATTATAATAAGGGACTTTCACAGGCAAAGGTCAGGGATCTGTCAGGTGCCGTGTCATCCCTGAAACTTAGTCTTCAGTATAACAAATTAAATACAAGCGCAAGAAATCTTTTAGGATTGATTTACTTAGAAGAGGGCGAGATAGTTGCTGCTTTGAGTGAGTGGGTCATAAGTAAGCATTATCGGGCGGAAAATAATGATGCGGAGGATTATATCAGACAGATACAGTCAAATCCAAACAAACTTGAAACATATAATCAGACTATAAAAAAGTATAATTCAGCATTGAATTCGGCAAAACACGGTGACGAAGATATGGCTGTTATACAGCTTAAGAAAGTTGTAAATCTCAATCCTAATTTTATAAGGGCACATCAGCTTTTAGCTTTGCTCTATATGATGACAGGAAAGAAAGACAACAGGGTAAAGGCATTAAAACTTCTCAGACATATAAGTAAGATTGATGTTACTAATACTACTACACTCAGGTATATGAAAGAGTTGTCGGATGTCCATTTAAGAGGAGAGAGCCAGAGAGTACAGCCAAAAGCACCTAAGGAGCAGCCACCGGAAAGAAGAACTTTACCAAAGGTTGATCCGGATGCATATAAGACCATAACTCCATATAAAGAGGAAAGACCGTCTATAATGCCTTTTATAAATGTGGTCGTAGGAATGGTCATAGGACTTGCACTTATGTATTTCCTTATAATTCCACATATGAAATCAAAAGATGCAAACAGTGCGAATAATAACTTTAAACAGTACAGTGAGCAGCAGGCGGCAGATGATAGTGATTCATCATCTTTAAAGAGCAAGAATGAGTCTTTGCAAAAGGAGATTGATGGTTTGAAAAGTCAGTTGAAGGAGCTTCAGGGTGATGTAAATACCGAAGACGGAAAGACCATACTGGATATATATGATGATCTTTACAGTGCGGCAAGTTCATATCTGGCAAATGACAGCGAAAATGCTGCAAAAAAACTTTTAAAGATTGATGAAAATACACTTAAAAGTGAATATGCAAAAAAGGTGTACAAGAGAATAAAAGAAAATACATTTGCGACTATGTCGGAAAAATTATATCAGCAGGGATATACGCTCTATAGCAGTGGTGATTATGGAAATGCCATAAAGACATTGAAAGAGGCTGTTAAATATGACGAAACTAATGTTAAGGCACTTTATTTCTTAGGCAGAGGTTTCCAGAAACAGCAGAAATATGATAAGGCAAAGAAGTATTATGAGACTATTATCAATGATTTCCCTGATTCAGACAGAGTTGCTCTCTCTAAAGCGAAATTAACAGAAATGGGTTATTAATCTTTAAAATATAAGCA
>JBNMLR010000128.1:0-6104 GCA_050874945.1 Butyribacter sp.
ATCTAAGTTCCGGCTGGACTGCAAGTGCCTCCATTACCGCCCTGTCAAGATTTGCCTCTATTTTTATCCCAAGTGCCAAAGGTGATCTAAGTTCATCCCCGTGCTCTCTGTCAGTTGATTCAATCGGTTTAACTCCCGTTAGCATCTGATAAAGTATCGCACCTACCGAATATATATCTGTATAATATCCCTGCTTTGCGTTATCCCTGTACTGCTCCGGTGCAGAATAACCGACCTTTATCACCTTTTCACCCGTGTTTTTTCCGTCATCTTCACTTAATATTGCAGCTCCGAAATCAAATACTTTAACTGACCCGTCACTTGCAATAAATACGTTGTCAGGGCTTATATCCCTGTGTATTATTCCATTGGCGTGTATCTTTTTTACCGCATCTGTTATCTGCCCGATTATACTGAGAGCCTTTGCAACAGGAAGTGCTCCATGCTCCTCGAGATAATCTTTAAGCAGCACGCCATCTATATATTCCATCACAATATATGCTGTGTTGTTTTCCTGAAAGAAATCAAAAACATTGACTATGTCTCTTGCTTTTCCAAATCTGGCTATACTCTGAGCCTCCATAAGAAATCGCTTTATCTGTATATCATATTCCGCCTGTCTCCCGTCAGACATGACCTCCACATTTTTATCGCCTGCTGCCCTGTTTACCAGTCCTACAGGAAAAAATTCCTTTATGGCAACTATTACGCCAAGTGTAGTATCATAACATTTATAGATAATTCCAAAACCACCTGCTCCTATAACAGTTCCAACAATAAAATGCTCTTTTAAAATCGTTCCCGGCTTTAAATAGTGCGGCTGTTCAGTAGGTGTCCCCTCTGCATACCCGCAGAAGGGACAGGTTTCATACTGACCTTTCACACTAAAGCAGTTCATACATAATTCGCTTGCCATAGTCTGACCTCATTTCTTTATTTATTCCAGTCTGAAGCGATTGTTCTCATCGCCTATATCAATAATCGTTCCAATCTCCAGTTGGAGAGGGATATTCTGTGGAATACACTCCTCCATTCCGTTGATGTAACAACCGTTACTTGAATTATCAATTATCTGATATACTTTATTTTCACCGTCCCATGTGATGACACAGTGATGTCTGCTCACCCTCGGTGCATCGGTAAATACCATATCGTTTGAGGTGTCTCTTCCAAATTTTATGCTCTCGCCACTTTTAAATGGAATTTCAGCACCTTTATACATTCCCGACAAGCCGACCATCACACCTCTAGGTTCACTGACTGTTTTTTCCTGAGTCTGTCCAGGCTCAAAATACTCCGCTTCCGTGACTTCACTATCTGCATTTGCTGACATACCTGCATTTGCCTGCATTTCCATATCAGCAGCCACTTCTGCATTTGTGTCTGCACCGCTGCCATTCATCTGACCGTTTCTTATGTCTTCGCCTGCCGTATCACCGTAAAACTGTTTAGACATTGCCGATACATCTTCACTGTCTGCTTTCTGTTTTGAAGCTTTTGATATTATAAGCATCACACCGAAAAGTATGAGCAATACCGCCGCCACAAGGATAACGTTCAACAAAGGCTGCTTAGATATTGTCTGATACTGCTTTTTGTATATCTTTCCCATGCTTACCGCATTAAAATAAAATGCAATATTAAGACCGCCCGAAACTATTGATGCGATACCACATATTCTCTGGCAGGCTCCCGTCGCAAGACACACTATTCCGAAAATGACCGATAAAACGACCGGAAGTGCGATAAATAACAGGACAGCTATAAGGTCTGCCTGTGAGACTTTGATTTCTTTTGCACCTGAAACATACCAGCCTATCACATCTTTTAAAAATTTAATCTGTGAATAATATTTTGTGGGATAATTTTTCTGACTTGCCTTTATCATGGGCAAAAACAGATATGCTATCTCTGACAGCATCAATAAGCCGCCAACTATCCTGAAAAATTTTGCTGCTTTCTTCATAATTACCTCTTTTTAAATTACTTCCTGTTTTTTAAGTAGTCTGTCCAGTTAAATCTCTCACCGCACAACGGCATAAATAAAAGATTTACCTCACCTACGGTAATAACATCATATTCTTTTAATCTCATAGGGCTTAAAACGACCTCATCATTAAGATATACAAGCTCACTCGACTCTCCCGGCTGAACAAGATATAAATGCTGTTTTGGCTCATAGACAAGTATTGCGTGTCTGTTTCTCGATACGCTTCTGTCTCCTACAAGAGCCACATCCATAGAAGCATCCCTGCCGATAAAGTTCTTGCCGACTTTCAGTCTGAAATCCTGACCGATATGTGCACCGTCAAGTGATATGAGCCAGCCTGTGCATGGTGACTGTGCACCTCTTCTTATACCTGACGGTGCAGTTGCAGTCTTTGGTACTGCCGCATTGCTTACTGCCGGTTCAGGTGACGGCGTCGGTGTTGATGATGCAAATATATCATCATAAAATGCAACCGTATGATCGTCATCATCATCTGCAACATTTCCCGGATTTATCTTTGGCTGCTCTATCTCGTCAACTGTTACTTCCCTTGCAGGTTCAAAAGCATTTCCCATGTTTTCGTATGAATTACCGTAAGCGTTTCCCATATTCCCATATGTATTGTCATAATTATTTTCCATCTGTATTCCTCCCATATTGTTTTGTGCTATCGGCTCCGTGGCATCAGGTTCAGGCATAACAACATTTGGCTGCTGCATTACAGGCACTTCCTGCTGCATAACGGGTACTTCCTGCTGTTCAAACTGCCCGAAATCGCTCTGGGCACTGCCGTCAAGATCTTCCGTGAACACGGTCGTGAGACTTTCATCAGCCTGCACTCCCTGTGCACAATGTGGGCATGACTCAAATTTTTCCTTGTCATAGAAATGACCCTTTTCGCATCTACATAAGTTCATATTTATCTCTCCTTTGTTATTTTGGTTTCTATATATTGCAGAATTGCCACCGAGGTATTATCCTGTGAATGTGTATTTTCCCTCACTGCCGCCTCCACTAATATTTCTGCTTTTCTTTTAATTGATACTGCATCATTGAGCAATATGTTTTTAATCTTCTCTCTCGGCAGAGTCTTTGTCACTCCGTCGCTGCACAAAAGAACCATATCACCGGGTTTCATCTCGAAAGGTCTGTCGATAACATCCATAAGACTTACATTTCCTATACCGAGGAAACTTATAAGTGCTTCTTTCTGTCTCTGGTTTTCAGCCTCCTGTCTGCTCATCTGTCCGTTTTCAACCATTTTCATAAGTTTCAGATAATAGTTGTGATCTCTTGTAACAAGTTTTATCTCATTACCTCTGAGTATATATATCCTGCTGTCACCGACGGATGCCCAGTAGAGCCTGTTTTCTTCTGTCATGACCGCCACCATAGTTGTTCCCGAACCTTTTCCGTTTTCTTTTGGAAATTCGTGGATTTTTCTGTCTATCGCTTTTATCCCGCTTCTGAAAAACATAGGTATATTTACCTCGGGATTTTTTTCTATTTTTTCAAAGCCGTCCTTAAGCATACTTATCGCAGTCTGACTTGCCCTTCCTCCGTCGGCCATACCGCCCATGCCGTCACATACAGCCGCCAACACTCTCGTCTTTTTATTTGCAGCTATCTTTTTTCCTCCTGAAACATAGACCGCATCCTGCTGATATTTTCTGTTTCCCATGCTTGTTGCTGCATGAACTACTATTTCAGGCACCATTCTTACAACTGTCGGCTTTATCTCATCCTCATATCCCACTGTCTGCTGTTCTGTTTTTTTCCTTTTTCCAAACACCTCTTCACCTCATTTCCAGAATAAATCTGTTCTTCTCATTCACCAGATAAAACATATCCCCATCATCTAAAACAGCAGATCTTCCTTTTCCGATAAGACCGTTTTTTGTGTAAGTCCCGTTTATCGAAAAATCCGTTACAACAAACTTTTTATCATTTGCATCATATCTTACTTCACAGTGTAATCTGCTTATCTCACTGCCCCGTATGCATATGTCACACTCCCCCGAATACCTGCCTATCTTTATGCTTCTTTCCGGTGAGAACTTCCATTTTCTTACCCTGCCGTCCGCTTTCATAAGAACGTGTGGCATTGCAACGCCATTATTCAGACCGGCAGCACTCTCAAAATTTCTTATAAACTCTGCCATGCTCTGAATTCTGTCTTTGTGGTCGAGTTCAAGTGCATGGTCTATTACATCACTCACCGCCTTTGGTATCTCAGGCTTTAAACTGCATAATGATGTTTGTATTTCTCCGGTGCATCTGTCTATCGACTGAAGTGGTCTTTTCCCGGAAACAATATAATAATATGTAGCCGCAAGTGCATATACATCACTCCACGGGCCCTGCCGTCCGCTTCTGGAATACTGTTCTATCGGTGCAAACCCCGGTTTGATGAGAACCGACATATCATTTGTCCTGTCCGACACATATTGTCTTGTAGCACCAAAATCAATAAGTTTTGCCCTGCCGTCTTTAAGTATCATTATATTGTCCGGGCTTATGTCTCTGTGTAAAAGACCAAGACTGTGAATTTTTGACATAGACTTTGCAATACCTATTATTATCCTGCCTGCCATTTCAGGCTCAATAGGCTTCTTTCTCATCCTCATATAATCGGCGAGTGTCATTCCCCTGATATATTCCATAACGATATATCCTGTATTATTGGCGTAAAAGAAATCATCTACATTTACAACTACATCATCATTACTAAGTCCCTTTAATATCTTTGCCTCATTTACAAATACTTCAAGACCATGATTATAGTTGGTTTCTTTTGACTCCTCTGTTGCTCTCACAAAAATACCATCATCACCGCGGACTGCCCATCCGCCCGGAAAATATTCTTTTATGGCATATGTTCTGCCACTATATATGTTCTCCGCAAGATATGTCATACCAAATCCACCTATGCCAAGCACACTGCCAATACGGTATTTTTCTTTCAACACATATCCCGGCATAAGTGAGCCATTTGCACAATTCACTATTCCCCTTCACCTCCATCCATAACCTCATGAAATACAAATATGTCTTCACCGCTTGCCGATGAACTGCTATCTGACAAAAACTGCCAACGCAGAATAATTGTCCATGTCAGTTCCCTTACCGGCTTCTAACACTATATTTTCCATAGCTTCAAGCCACTCTTTTGGGGTATCGGCTTCTTTTAGCGTCCTGCACATTTCTTTTTCATCTATCAGTTCCCAGAAACCGTCACTGCACATCAAAAAACTTGTTTTTTTGTTTATCTTTATGTCACGGCTGACCTCATATTTAGGTGTATTCCACTCAGTGCCCATTGCTCTTAAAAGTCTGCTCCTGTCCTCATGGTGACGGATTTCACTTTCAGCTATATCTCCTCTTTCCACGAGCATCTGCGGAATACTGTGATCCTTTGTCCTGCTTTTATATCTGGCATTTTCAAAAAGATAAATCCTCGAATCGCCCACATGAACAAATTTTGCAATCCCGTCTTTTATAAGCAGACCGGTCATGGTTGTTTTCATTGACTCTTTTGCATTTTCAAGTTCCTGCTTCTCTAAAAGCTTCTGCTGAGAATACATCACAGCATCCTCAATATCCATTTTTTTGTTACACATGGCATCAAGCATCTGTTCAACAACAAGTTTTGATGCGACATCACCATTGCCATGACCGCCCAGTCCGTCACACAATACACAGGCTGTCACATCCTCAAATATATCTGCTCCAAGATAATCTTCATTGCGTTCACGACTTCCTTTTTCAGTTATTGCTGAGTATGTAATCTTATATTTTCTTTTAAACATTCATATCCCCCATGTATCTATCCTGTCCTGACATATTTTAATTATAGGTTTTCACGATGCTCCTGCGGGCAAATTGTACTAAACAATCAGTTTAATGTAGTATTTTACATCTGCTTTTTTAATCTCCCATAACACAAAAAACATCAGCAGAAAAACTGTATTTCCTGTGTACTAAGCCACTGGAAATACAGTTTTTCTGTTGATGTTTTTCATCACTATATTTTTAATTTTGAATACAAAAATTCTACTGCTCTGCTCTGCTCTGCTCTGCTCTGCTCTGCTCTGCTCTGCTCTGCTCTGCTCTG
>JBNMLR010000129.1:0-6102 GCA_050874945.1 Butyribacter sp.
TCTCTGCATCTTACAACTTTCAACAAATGAATAAATATCCTCTATCTTCTGTTCAATCCTGCTCTCTCTGCTTTCCTGCATTTTAATTCCCCCATCTTTTATCTCAATTTAGGTATTTAAGTGCTTCTTCTGGTACAAAGCCACTTATGTCGGCATTATATCTCATCAGCTCCTTAACTGCACTTGAACTGACATATGAATATTCCGGCGATGTCGCAAGAAATATCGTATCTGCCCTCTCGTTTAATTTATAATTTGCCTGTGCAAGCGGAAGTTCATACTCAAAATCATTGGATGTTCTCAAACCTCTCACTATCACGTCTGCGTCACATCTGTCAACAAAATCCACTAAAAGCCCGTCAAAAGCTTCGACTTCAACATTTTTTAAATCTCTTGTTACCTCTTTTAAAAGTCTCACTCTCTCCTCAACGGTAAGCAGCGGCTTTTTTGAACTGTTTATAAGAACTCCAAGTATCAGCCTGTCAAACATCTTTGAAGCTCTCTTTATCAAATCTAAATGTCCCGATGTTACCGGGTCAAAACTTCCCGGAAATACTGCTGTTTTCATATCTTTCCTCTGTTTTTTAACTGCTTTCCGCTTTTTCCTGCGAACAGCAGATTTTACTTTGCTCTTATGAATACATGACGGTTTGTCTTGTATTCTTTGACCCTTTCAACCTCGCATGGCATATCATACATATATGATATATCCGTTTCGAGCGATGTTTCAATAATTATAAGAGTTTCCTTATGCACAAGCCCTGAGTCAAGCAAAACAGCAAGAATCTTTGCTTCTGTATCATGATTATACGGCGGGTCCATAAATATAATATCAAATGCTCTGCCCTCAACATCCAGTTTTTTCAATGCTGATACTGCTTCCATCTTCAAAACTCTTGCCGAGTCTTCAAAATGAGTCCTCTTTATATTTTCCTTTATGCATCTTACTGCTTCCGCATCATTGTCGATCATCACTGCTTCTTTAGCACCACGGCTCAATGCTTCTATCGCAATACCTCCACTCCCGCTGAATATATCAAGAAAACGCACATCATAAAGCTCCTGCTGAAGCATATTAAACAATGTCTCTTTTATCCTGTCAGAAGTAGGTCTGGTATTTTTGCCATCCGGTGTCACCAGATTGGTTCTTCTTGCTTTTCCTGCAATTACTCTCATCATTATCTCTCCATGCAATTATTCTTATTTTAACACACTCTTTGCTAACGGTCAAACACATCCTCCTGCTTTATCGTCATAAGATCATCTCTTGTCGGATTTTCAAGTTTTACAAGACGGTTTGCCTGATTTACTACAAATTTTTCAAAAAGATTTCTCATTCCACGCGCATTTCCAAAATCTTTCCATTCTTCTTTCTTCTTTTTTGTGAGAAGTTCAAGCACTTTTTGTTTCGCTGCATCATCTATCTTAAGACCTGCTTTTCCAGCCATGACCGCAAGTATGCTTACAAGTTCCTCTTTCGTGTAATCCGGGAAGTTGATAAATTTGTTAAATCTCGAAATAAGTCCCGTATTGCTCTTAAGGAAATTTTCCATCTCGTCGGTATATCCTGCAACGATTATGACAAGGTCATCCCTGTTGTCCTCCATCAGTTTTACAAGTGCATCAACGGCTTCTGTTCCAAAATCATTTGGCATATCCGGATTTACAAGCGAATAGGCTTCATCTATAAATAAAATACCGCCCATTGCCTCCTTTACGACATCATGCACTTTCATCGCAGTCTGACCGACATAACCCGCCACCAGACCTGACCTGTCAGTCTCTATCATTTTTCCGTCTGATAATATTCCAAGTTCCTTGTATATCTTTCCGACAAGCCTTGCAACGGTTGTCTTACCTGTTCCCGGTCCGCCTGTAAAGACCATATGATATGACATATCCATAACAGGCATATTCATTTCTTCTCTGAGTTTTCTTATCTTGATAAGATTGACAAGTGACTGTATTTCTTCTTTTACCTCACTTAAACCGACCATATCATTAAGTTCATCGACTAAAGCCTTGATGCGTTTTTCCTGTTCTTCTTTCTGGATGCGCTCTCTTTCAAGGATTCGCTGCTTGACTTTCATAAATTCTTCTCTGGCAAGCCGCTGCTCCTCCTGCTGTTTCATTATCTTCAGTTTTTCATCATCAACATCCGTGAGAACTTCGCCGTTATTTGTGAGTATCCCTCTCTTTGCATTGTCACTCTCAGGCTCGTCCGTCACGATTTCATTTTTAGAGTCATTGCTTTTTTTGACATTTTTTTTCAGTTCATTCACCGATAGCTTTTTTATGTCTGTCTTTTTTTTATTTTCTTTCTTTGACTCTGTTTCATCGTCTTTTATTACCGCATTGCTGTCTTTCTTTTTATTTTTCTCCTCCTGAGCCTTTTTTTTCTCAATTTCCCTCTTTCTTGCAGCCTCCCTTTTCTTTTCGGCTTCTTTTCTGCTCTGTGCCTGTCTCTTTTTTTCGGCTTCTTTTCTCTTTCTTTCCTTTTCTTCTATCTCAGTCTGTTTTTCCCTGACCCACTCAACATCGCACCTTATGACTCCGGCGGTAAGCTTTCTCACAATATACTCAGAATGAATACTCCTGTCCCTGTTTACTATAAAATTGCTTATCTTGTCATAATATTTCTGGATAAACTCATTTACTTCATGGTCTTTGCCGTCATTCATATATGCAATGCACAAAAGAATGTTCAGAAATGAATCAAGAAAATATTCCGTCATAATTTCTTTGCGTTCTTTGTCGTAGAGTCCGCAAAGCTGCAATAATACTGGAGGAAGTTCATAATACTGCCTGCTCTCGGCAAGTGCTTTTTGCTCTATATCTCCATTTTCGGGTATGCCAAGCGGATTGGTCTTAGTGACCAACCTTATAAACTCTCTTTGTTGTCCTTCTACTGTATCTGTGCATTTAACCACAAAATTGATGAGCACTGACTGCACATACAGGTCAAGCACCTGCATACTTGTCTTTTTCATCACCTGTCTTGCCTGGTCCCAAAAACCATTTACCTCAAGTATCTCACAATACGATACGAGCTTCTCATAATTATTTTTACCAAGTTCAAACAGTTTCTCCGGTGTGTACTGTTCTTTGGTCGTCAATTCACATTCCTCCAAAACTAAAATCAATGGACTGTCAAAATTATCTTTATTGCCTATATTACTATCTTTTTGCCATAATTGCAATCATTTAACGATATTTCACATTCCCTCGCCGCTTCATTTGCCATTTTCATTATATCGGCATCCTGATATATGTCAGCAAGTGCAAAATCGAGTTCACCGCTCTGTCTTATGCCGAAGAAGTCTCCCGGTCCCCTGAGTTTAAGGTCCTGCTTTGCCACAAAAAAACCGTCATTAGAGTCCTCTAATACCCTAAGTCTTTTCATTGTCTCCTTTGACGGATTTCCAGCCATAAATATACAATATGACTGGCTGTCCCCTCGTCCGACACGGCCTCTTAACTGATGAAGCTGTGCAAGTCCGAACCTCTCTGCATTTTCTATCATCATAACGGTAGCATTAGGCACATTTATTCCGACTTCTATTACTGTAGTCGAAACGAGTATATCTGTCTCATGTGCCGCAAACTGTTCCATTATCTCATTTTTAAGTGATGCTTTCATTTTTCCGTGAAGTGCTTTTATCCTTATCGACGGTGCAAGCGTTGTCTCCAGCATATTTGTATAATCAGTTACATTCTCCGCCTCCATATTCTCGCTTTCCTCGACCATAGGACATATTATATATACCTGATGCCCTGCCGCAACTTCTTTCTCCATAAATCTGTATGCCTGCGGTCTGTAGTTTGTTCCCACCACGCAGTTTTTTATCGGAAGTCTCCCTTTCGGCATGACATTTATAACCGATACATCAAGGTCGCCGTATAAGATTATCGCAAGTGTTCTCGGAATAGGTGTCGCACTCATAACTAGCATATGAGGTTCTCTGCCTTTTGACGACAATGTCTCTCTCTGTCTCACACCAAATCTGTGCTGCTCATCGGTCACCACAAGTGCAAGGTCTTTAAATGACACTTTTTCCTGTATAAGTGCGTGGGTACCGACTACTATATCAATCTCGCCGTCTTCTATTTTTTTATACTCTTTTTTCTTCTGAGCCGCTGTCATT
Organism: Butyribacter sp.; assembly: GCA_050874945.1. Taxonomy (GTDB): domain Bacteria; phylum Bacillota; class Clostridia; order Lachnospirales; family Lachnospiraceae; genus Butyribacter. The sequence goes on from JBNMLR010000129.1 coordinate 4,146, forward strand.
GAACCTATCAACATTCCTATTCTTATGCCAAACTCCCCTAAAACCTCACAAAAAGACTGGTAATGCTGTTTTGCGAGCACTTCCGTCGGAACCATTATCGCTCCCTGATAACCGTTTTTTACGGCAAGTGCAAGTGCGATAACTGCAACGATCGTCTTTCCCGAACCTACATCACCCTGTATCAGCCTGTTCATCACATAACCTGACTCTATATCATTTATTATGTCTGATACAGCCGCATCCTGTCCCTCGGTAAGCGTATAAGGAAGTATATTTTTTATCTCCTCAATGATGCTCATATCCGAAAATCCAAATACCGATTTTTCTTTATTTCTCTCTTTTTTTAACCTGTTCATCATCGTAAAGAATGAAAAAAACTCATCAAACACAAGCCTTTTTCTGGCTTTGATGCACTCATCCTTATCTTTTGGAAAATGAATACCCTGTATTGCCTTTTTCCACATGACAAGGTCATATTTTTTTCTTATTGCTGCCGGAAGTATGTCTTTTTCAAAATCCGTGTTATCAAGACAGTTTTTCACGGCTTTTAATATGGTATTGTTTGTCATGCCAGCCGTGAGTGAATATATCGGAAACAGCTTATTGATGCTGTTTGCATATTCTTTCATGCTTATTATCTTTGGCTGCTGAAGCCTTAGTATGCCGTTTTTATTTACCGCTGTGCCCCTCAATATGTATTTTGTACCCATATGCAGTGTTTTCATAAGAAACGGCATATTAAACCACACAACTCTTAATAGTCCTGTTGAATCTTTTATATCACATTCTATTATTTTCAGATTGCCATGTCTTGATGCTCTGGGCTTTGCCACAATGCTTCCCTCGACTATCACTGTCCGCCCCTCTGCCACACCTGAGATTGGCTCAACCTGTCTGAATATCTCATATTCCCTCGGATAATAGCAAAGAAGCTCTCCAACCGTAGATATTCCAAGTTTGTTGAAAAGCTTCTCACTTTTTTCTCCGATTCCCTTAATATTTATGATGCTGTCATTAAGTTCCATCGAATTTCTCCTGTATTTGTATTGTTACTCGACTGATACAAAGTATGAATATACAGGCTGTCCGCCATACTGTACTTCAAACTCTATATCTTCGTACTCAGTTTCAAGGCTGTCTGCAAGTTTTTCAGCTTCTTCTTCACTCACATCTGCGCCATAATAAATGCTTACAAGTTCTGCATCATCATCTATCATCTCAGCGATAAGTGCTTTTGTTGCATCATCGACAGTTTTTTCCACGGCAACTATAGTCTTGTCAGTAAGTCCCATAAAGTCACCCTGCTTTATATCCTTGCCGTCCATATTAGTATCTCTTACTGCATATGTCACCTGACCTGACTTGATGTTAAGCATTTCGGTTGACATATTTTTCTCGTTTTCCTCAACACTCTTATTTCCGACAAAGTTTATCATAGCTGAAATTCCCTGTGGAATATTCTTAGACGGGATGACTATTAAATTCTTGTCCTCCGTGAGCTGTTTTGCCTGCTCTGCCGCAAGGATTATATTTCCATTGTTTGGAAGTACGAATATATTTTTTGCATTTACTTTGTCAACGGCTTCTAATATATCCTCAGTACTAGGGTTCATTGTCTGACCGCCCTCTATGATATAGTCAACACCTAAGTCCTTAAAAATGTCAGACAGTCCGTCACCTGCCGAAACAGCTATAAATCCTACTTCCTTTGCAGGTTCGCTGCTTTTTTCTTCCTCAGCCTGTGCCGCTTTTTCTGCATCTTTTATAACTTTTTCGTGATGTTCCTCACGCATATTATCTATCTTCATGCTTGTGAGTGAGCCGTAAGTAAGTGCTTTCTGAATGGCAAGTCCCGGATCATTTGTATGAACATGAACTTTTACTATATCATCATCTGCCACAACTACAACGCAGTCACCTATCTTCTGAAGATACTCTTTTAACTGGTGTTCTACAA
>JBNMLR010000130.1:0-6061 GCA_050874945.1 Butyribacter sp.
GACGTCTTGATGATATTTCAACACCGGGTATCGACCTTATCCAGAGCATTGCAGACATTTTTGCAAACTATCCTGAAATCAAGACAGAGATTATCGCAGCAAGCGTTCGTAATCCTATCCATGTAACAGACTGTGCACTTGCAGGTGCAGACATTGCAACAGTTCCTTACAATGTAATCGAGCAGATGACAAAGCATCCTCTTACAGATCAGGGTATTGAGAAATTCCAGAAGGACTACATAGCTGTCTTTGGAGAGTAGCAGGCTGAGAATACCGGAAATGACAGCATAGCTGTATTCGGCGAATAAAGCATGAAAATTAAAATTTTCATGCACAAGATTTGTGCTTCGCACAAACTTGAAAGTGTCGTAATGACAGGTTGAGTACGGCATAGAAAAAATAATTTTGAGAGAAAGGAAGATATCATGGATATTTTAGCATTAAAGAAAACTGCAAATGAAGTCCGCAAGGGCATTGTTACAGCAGTACACAGCGCAAAATCAGGACATCCGGGTGGATCTTTATCTGCAGCAGACCTCTTAACATATTTATATTTTGAGGAGATGAATATCGACCCTAAGGATCCTAAGAAAGCAGACAGAGATCGTTTCGTGTTATCTAAAGGTCATATCGCACCGGGCTTATATTCAACACTTGCACAGAGAGGATATTTCCCGGTTGAAGATTTAAAGACACTTCGTCATGTAGGTTCATATCTTCAGGGACATCCTGACATGAAGCATATTCCTGGAGTTGATATGTCAAGCGGTTCGCTCGGACAGGGTATATCAGCAGCAGTTGGCATGGCTCTTGCAGCAAAACTTGATGATGCATCTTACAGAGTATATACACTTCTTGGTGATGGTGAGATTCAGGAGGGACAGGTCTGGGAGGCTTCCATGTTTGCCGGAGCAAGAAAACTTGACAACCTTTGTGTTATCGTTGACAACAACGGACTTCAGATTGACGGAAAGATCGAGGATGTTTGTTCACCATATCCTATTACAGACAAGTTTAAGGCATTTAATTTCAATGTTATTGAGATTGATGCACACGATTTTGAACAGATTGCAGATGCTTTTAAGAAAGCAAGAGAAACTAAGGGAATGCCTACAGCTATCGTTATGAAGAGTGTGAAAGGTAAAGGTGTATCTTTCATGGAGAACAATGCAAGCTGGCATGGTACGGCTCCAAATGATGAGCAGTATGCACAGGCAATGGCTGACCTTGAAAAAATCGGTGAGAGCTTGAACGCAGAATAAATATTCGGATTGTTAATATCCGTTTTTCATAAGCAGATAGGAGGAAAAAATGGCAGAAGTAAAGAAAATTGCTACAAGAGAGAGCTATGGTAATGCTTTGACAGAACTTGCAGAGCAGTATCCAAATCTTGTTGTACTTGACGCTGACTTAGCAGCAGCAACAAAGACAGGTATCTTCAAGAAAGCTTATCCTGAAAGACATATAGATTGTGGTATCGCTGAGTGTAACATGATGGGTATTGCGGCAGGACTTGCAACAACAGGAAAGATTCCATTTGTAAGTTCATTTGCAATGTTTGCAGCAGGACGTGCTTTTGAGCAGGTTCGCAACTCAATAGGATATCCAAAACTCAATGTAAAGATTGGTGCTACTCATGCAGGTATTTCAGTAGGTGAAGACGGTGCGACACATCAGTGTTGTGAGGATCTTGCACTTATGCGTACAATTCCGGGAATGGTAGTTATGAATCCGTCAGATGATGTTGAAGCGAAAGCGGCAGTAAAGGCAGCTCTCGATCATCAGGGACCGGTATATATCCGTTTCGGAAGACTTGCAGTACCTGTAATAAACGACAGACCTGATTACAAATTTGAACTTGGAAAAGGTGTTGTTCTCCGTGAGGGAAAAGATGTAACACTTGTTGCAACAGGACTTGAAGTTTCTGAGACGCTTGCGGCAGCAGAAAAGCTTGCAGCAGATGGAATTGATGCAAAAGTAATCAATATCCATACTATCAAACCTCTCGACGAGGAGCTTATAGTTGCAGCAGCTAAAGAGACAGGAAAAGTTGTTACTATTGAGGAGCACTCAATCATCGGTGGACTTGGAAGTGCGGTATGTGACTGTCTCAGTGCAAAAGCACCTACAAAGGTTCTTAAGATTGGTGTAAATGATACTTACGGAGAGTCCGGTCCTGCAGTAGAGCTTATCAAGAAATACGGTCTTGACAGCGAGGGCATCTACGCAAAAGTTAAAGAATTTATGGCTTAATCTCATTAGTGTACGGTATCAATGATACAACACACTATACTTACAGCCTAAAAATATATTTACAAGTAAATATATACACTCTCAAAGTGAATACCCTGAAGGTTATTGTTTATTCACAGGCTTGACATTGACGGTTAAGTTTGCATAAATGAGTAAATTTTGCATTAAACCTGAAAAAGTATTGCTTTGGGAGTGTTTTTTTGAGGACAGAAAGTGTGAAGAAAAAAAGCTGAAAGCGAGTTATACTTTTTGACTGAAAGTTGGAAAGACAGAATTTTAGAAGAACTTGGTAAGCAAAAAAAGTTGCTTAGAAATGAATGATAAGAAAAGAGGATAAAAAATGAAATCAAAAACAACAAAGAAATTAGCTATGGCAGGTGTTTTTACAGCTCTTGCGGTGGTTGGAAGTATGCTTAGTGTGCCTGTTGCATCAAGCAAGTGTGCACCTGTCCAGCATATGATAAATATTTTGTCAGCGGTTCTTTTAGGACCAGGTTACAGTGTGGGTATTGCGTTTGTGGCAAGTCTGCTCAGAAATATCTTAGGGCTTGGAAGTTTTCTTGCATTTCCGGGAAGTATGGTCGGTGCTTTGTGCTGTGGTCTTGTCTATAAATTTTCAAAAAGGGTGCTCCCTACCTGTGTTGCCGAGGCATTTGGAACAGGTGTGCTTGGGGGAATAGCGGCTTATCCGGTGGCAAGATATGCGATGGGGCTTCAGGATATAGGAATGTTTGTGTATGTTGTTCCGTTTCTTATATCAACGGTAGCAGGAAGTATTCTTGCATTTATACTTGTGACGGCACTTAAAAAGAGTGGAGTGACAGAGTTTTTTGAGTAGTTGTGATGCAACATATTGCACGGAAATAAGGAAGTTTATTATGATAATAGGTAAAAAGTTTAAAGACTCAGATAATGAAAAAAATAAGTTCGGGGAAAAGTTTAAGAGCAATGTGGCTAAGAATGACACTACAAAAAGTGGCAGTGTCAAAAGTGATGCAATAAAGAGTAAAAGTGCATTAAAAAATATAGTAAATGAAAATATCGGATATGTGAAAAGTACATCGCCGAATGTTCACTGTCTTACAAATGTCGTGACTATGCAGGATGTTGCAAATATGCTGCTTGCGGCAGGCGGAAGTGCGATAATGGCACAGGACATAAAGGAAATGGAGGAGATAACGCAGATTTCCTCGGCAACGCTTATAAATATGGGAGTGCCGTCTGATGAGAAGATAGCTGCATATATAGTGGCAGGAAAGTGTGCAAATAAACTCGGTCATCCGGTGATATTTGACCCTGTCGGAGTAGGGGCAGGTAATTACAGAAAAAAATGTGCAAGGAACATACTTACAAATGTTCACCCTGACATAATAAGATGCAATCAGGAAGAAGCGAAGGTTTTGATTGATTTTGAAAATTTCGGCGAAAATATAGAGGAGTTTGAAAACAGCGGGACATTGGAAAGTGGTCTTTTGAAAAATAAAATCCGTTTGTCAGAAGATAAAGAAAATACCCAAATCAGGTCAAACGGAGTTGAGAGCAGCATTAAACTTTCGGAAGAGGAACAGGAAAGGGCAGCAATGGCTCTTGCTGACAAATATAATACGGTTGCTTTTATAAGTGGAAATATTGACATTATCTCTGATGGAGAGAATGTATTGAAAATAGATGGTGGGGACAGCAGGATGAGAAAGGTCAGCGGAACGGGTTGTATGCTGTCTGCTCTCTGTGCGTTGTTTGCGGCAGGGGCATATTTGTCATCTGTGTCCGATTATTTTTATGCGGCATATTCGGCAGGAAAAGTTTGGAAAGAAACGGCAAAGAATACCGGTGTTTTGACCGATATAAAAAATGTAGGGAAAGGAACTATAGGAACATATCACAGTTTTTTGTTTAATGAACTGGAGGGAATAATCGGAAAGGGGATATAATATTGAAGAAAATAGGTATTGTAATATGTAATTTTAATAAAGTTGACAAGGTGCTTGAATGTATTCAGTGTATCCTTGAAAATAAATTTACGGATTATGATCTGTATGTGGTTGACAATGCATCAACGGACGGTGCACCGGAGGCTATTAAGGAAAAATACGGTGATAAGGTAAGACTTATCGTAAATAAAGAAAATCTTGGCGGCTCAGGTGGATTTAATACGGGACTTCGTGCGGCATACAAAGAGGGATACGAATATCTTATGTGTGTTGACAATGATGCGATGCTTGACGAAAATGCGATAGGAAATCTATATGAATTTCTTGAGGAGCATGACGAAGTAGGTATGGCGGCATCAAAGATATATCATCTTGAAGCACCTGATTATATTCAGCAGTTCGGACAGACGATAGATTTTGAATATTTCTGTACGGATGTACCTCACCTTGATATGTATGAGGATGGCTCGATGCCCGATTATCTCTATGTAGACAGCGTAGCTGCCTGCTCGCTTATGATAAGAAGAAGCACGATAGACAAGATTGGATTTATGCCTGAAGAAAATTTCCTTTACTGGGATGATACGGAGTGGTGTTATCTTTGCAATAAGGCAGGAATGAAAGTGGCATCTGTCGGAACATCAAAAGCACTTCATGCAATGGGAGCAAAAAAGGAAACGGTAAATACATTCCCTACTTATTATGCGTGGAGAAACTGGATAAATTTCTTTGTAAAATACACACCTGAAAAAGACCTTGACAGAATGACAGACACATTTTTAAATTCAATGTTCCAGATAGTATATGAGGGACTACATAATGGCGAATACAACAGGGCAAAAACCGTAATGCTCGCATATGATGATGCCATTCATGGAATTACCGGAAAAGCAGGCGAAAACAGGATATTTGAACTTGATTTCAATGAGAAGCCATTCAGGGAACTTTTTGAAAGTGCAGACAGTTTTTATATAAATGAAAATGAACATCCCGTAATGGCAGAGAGAGTAAGAATTCTTGCAAAGAATTTCGGATATGACATAAAGTGGTGCGAAAAAGCGGCTGGTGTAAAAGAGATAGTCATATGTGATAATATATTTGATATAGACGACCTTTCAGGGGAAAAGATTTACATAGATATAAATGACTGCATATTGAGGACGGAAGATGATATGCTTGACGTGATAAATTATAATTACAGTAAGCGCAGCTTTGTATTTGCCAATAAGCCGGTGTTCATGCAGAAAATTAGGGAGCTAAGAAAACAGGATGCATGATTATAGATGGATGGGATTATGGGAGAGCGCTGACAGACAGGCTTTAGTATTGTGTGTATTTGTTTGGGAAGAATGGTTAATGATTATATGATTTTATAAAAAGCTGCCTGTTAAAATTAAAACAAGCAGCTTTTTGGATAAAATTATATTATACTGGACTTTCACACATTTCCAAAAATCTTTCATGAATTTTCGTACTCTCATCGAGTTCAGGATGAAATGAGATAGCAATCTGATTTTTATATTCAACTCCTACGATATTGTCATTGACAACAGCCGTTACATCGACTTCAGGCTTTGCCTCGGCAACATAAGGCGCGCGTATAAAAGTCATTGGGATTTCGCCAAGTCCCTCATAATCACTTTCAGTATAAAAACTTCCGAGCTGTCTGCCGTAGGCATTTCTTTTAACTGTGATAGGAAGTGTTGCGAGGTGTTTAGTATCGTCATCTTCAATATCATTAGCAAGAAGAATCATACCGGCACAAGTGGCGAGAACAGGAAGACCGTCTTCAATCTGTTCTTTTATATTGTCAAACATATCAAGCTCTCTTAAAAGCTTTCCCTGAACAGTGCTTTCACCACCGGGAAGTATGATGC
>JBNMLR010000131.1:0-6057 GCA_050874945.1 Butyribacter sp.
AGATAGCAGATTTTAATTTTAAACAGAATGAAGAAGAGACTACTGTAAGTATTATTGTTCCTAGACAAGCATTAATAGAAAATTGGAAAGCTGAAATTAATAAATGGGAATGTAATACTGATAAAATACGCTCTGAATTAAAAAGTGTTGAGAAATGTATGAAAAAGAAAACAGGCTACACGATTGACAAATTTGTCCGCCCGCCAGAGGGTAATTACAGTGAACTTGCATTAAAAACAATGCAGGATATGGGATATACTACTGTTCTCTGGAGTCTTGCATGGTATGATTATAACCCGTCAGACCAGCCATCCACAGATTATGTTGTCGGAAGATTTAAGAGTTATTATCATAAAGGAATGATTCCTCTGCTGCACGCTATCTCAAAAGCAGACACAAATGCACTTCCAAAGATTATTAAATATATGAGATCAAAGAAGTATGAATTCAGGACATTGGATACAATAAAAATTAAAAATAAAGTTTCCTAATAAATTAAAGACTAAACCGTTGTGAAACTATAATAAAATTAGATTAAATTGCAAGGATATAACAAATAAGTTTATTGTATCCTTGCAATTAACACATATATCATTATTTATCAATCGTTTGCTACTTCCATATTCCTTTCTGTTTTCTGACTACATAATAAAGATCATTTTCCATAGCCATTACTTTTTCAAGCGGAACGTGTTTAAATATAGGCATTTTCATTTTTACCTTTATCCAAATGGCTGAGTAGATACCAAGTATCAGAAATGAAACTCCGGTCAGCAGCCATATCATCATTCTTTCATGTGGGTCTGTAGATATATTTACTATCATATATGTAGTTCCCAAAATTCCTATTACCGGCAATGTCCATCCGCCCGGAACTTTAAAGTTTCTCGGTGCTTTTGGTAGTCTTTTTCTGAATACGAGTACATCAATATGTGCAAGTATATATGAAACCATCCATATTACTGAACCGACAAGTATAAGGAAATCTATCATGTCGGCTGAGTTGTTGCTGACAAATGCAAATAAAAATATTGCCACACTTACAAATACCTGACCAAACCACGGAACTTTATATTTGTTTGTCTTTGCAAATATCTTTGGCATCATATTCATTTTTGCCATGCCCTGACATATAACGGCAAGTGAATTTACTGTAGAATTCTGCGTGCTTATTACTGCAAGTGCTCCAACTAACATCATCCATATCTTACCGAATTTTCCAAGAATCGCATATCCGTAAAGAAGATGTGGTGCTGCTGAATCAGCAAGTTTTCCCCATTCAACATAATTGTGAAATCCAAATACCATGACCGACTGCATTATGAAGATAAGGAAAAGTCCTATCATCATTCCAAGAGGTACATTTCTCTTTGCATTTTTTACTTCCTTTGAAATCGGGATAGCATACTCTGCTCCGATAAAAAGCCAGAATGCAACTGCGGTCATAGATGCGATACCTTTAAAATTAGCTTCAAGTACAAACGGCTGGTCTACTTTTGCTCCCATGCCTGCACCTATCATTCCAATAAATCCCATTACAACAAGCGAACCTACAAGCAAAAATGCAACAATATCCTGAATTTTTGCAAACATATCAACTCCACGCAGGTTTGCAAGAAGAATTATAAATGTCATTATAAAAGTGTAAACTATGCTCGGTATGTTTCCACCTATCGTGTCCGCAAGTGAAAACGAAAAAATCGAAGCCTCGACACCGCATGACATAGTGTTGCATATTATGTAACCGCCCACCATTGATACAAGTGTAGGCAATGGTCCTATAGCCGCAAGTGTATATTGTGCAAGTCCTCCTGTCGTATTTGGCATCAGTGCATTTAACTCTGATAATGATGCAACTGTTGTCATATTTAACAGCATTGCTATCGCCATTGCGAGAATAAATGTAACTCCAAGTGTTCCTGAACCCTCACCTAATGATACAAGGCAGCTTGTAGCAACAACAAGTCCGACAGAAATGGAGACTACATTTGCAAGTCCTAATTTCTTTTTATTCATAAGCAGATTCCTTTCTATTACAGTGCCTCTACACCCTCGTCTCCGGTACGCACTCTTATTACATTGTCGATTCCATAGACGAAGATTTTTCCATCACCTATATGACCTGTATAGAGTTCCTTTTTGACAAGGTCGATTATTTTATCTATCTTTTCATCCTCAACTACAATATTTATCTGCTGTTTTGGTAAAAGCTCCATGACTTCGTTTAATTCAACTTCATACTCTTTTGTTCCAAGCTCGATGCCGCAGCCAAGTACCTGCATGACAGTAACACCACGCACGCCTACTTTGCTCAACTCGCTAATAAGATTTGTAAGTTTCGACATTCCCGTTATTACTTCTATTTTAGATATTCCCATGTTCACTCTCTCCTTTATAACTTATAAATTTTATTTTTTCACTCTTTTGCTAATTTCCATCTTCATAAATTCCGGTTAAAAAACATTTTCTTTAGCTTTATAAATGTTTATTTTTTTGTCGTATTTATCATTTTCCTATACTGCTCTAATGTAACACCTGAATATTTTTTAAATTCTTTCATCATATGCGGCTCATCGTAATAACCACACTCAAGTGCCACCTGTTCATACCTGACATCCTCCTTGTCTGCCTGCATCAGAAGATTTTGAAACCTGATATACTGAGCAAACTGCTTTGGCGAAATCCCGTGAAAACTCTTAAATATCCTTCTCAGATAACAGGCTGAATAATTAGTCTCGTCCTCAAGCTGCCGCATTGTTATCATGCCTTTTGTCCTGCTTATCCTGTTTACGAGATATTCATTTATCTTTTCCTTATCCGAAAGAAAATTTCTTCTTAAAACCATATCTTCATACGCTTTTTTAAATATCTCTATTCTCTCACTCATGGTCTTTGCCAATGCAATTTTCTCCGTAAGATTTTTGCCAAAAATATCTCCATCTATTTCAATGTCATCATTAACTATCATTTCCATTGTAATATCTTTTGGAAGTATTCCCTGTCCCGGCTGAAACCTCACGCCAAAACAATCGTCCTGTGTACCGAGTTCCCATTTCTTCACACCGAACACCGTCCCGCTGATATATGTAGAAACTTTGTTTTCGCCTATGTTAAACAATAAATCAATGCTCGCGTCAGGCACAGCTTTGATACAGTGTTTTTTCTCATCATGAATCGTAAATTCATAAAAATGTGAAATGCCGTAATCAGGTCTGTTAATCTGACTGTAACCGTCCATCTCCAAAGTCATGTACGGCTGAAAAGGATTTATAATATCTGTCTGCTTCATAGTAATCTCCATTCCTGCACATATTTGTGCATATAATAAAGTGAGTGAAAAATTATAATCATCTATTTTTCGTTTTTCACACTTTGTTTTTTAGCAGACATTGTCAAAATCAATGAAGTTCAGGTTCATCCCACAAATGAAGTTTTACTCCTATTCCAAGCTTCAAGGCATTTTTATATACTGTCTCGCCCCATGCTATATCCTCAACAGGCATACCGCCTACTGAATAGATTATCCTCTGCTTATCATTATCCCGTCCCGGAACTTTCTTTGTGATAACATCTGCTATATCTATAATTTCTTCTCTTGTTATCTTTTTGTCATGCAGCAGATCCATAAATTTTGCTCCGACTACCTGTACCGGGTCGTAGCTTGGATATGGATATTCATCCGCCCATGCCTCATAAAGTTTATAATTGTCAACCACCAGTTTTGTATTTTCATCAAGATAAAATTTTTCATCAAATCTAGCTGCTGACGGCATACAGATAAGTGCGCCCTCTTTTATCCATTCATCGTCTATATATGGAAAAAGACTTTCCTTATCACCGACAGATGTTGCCGTATTTATTATGTCACTGTCCCTGACGGCTTCTTCCATAGTCTCACATACTTTTATCGTTGTCACCTGTGGAAATTCTTTCTTAACATATTCAACAAATGAGTCTATCGAATTTTTTCCACGGCCTTTAATCTTTACCGTATCAATCTTAGGACATACGCTCATAAATGCTGCAAGTGCTGTTTTTCCCATAACACCCGGTCCGACTATCGCAACTGTTGTCGAGTCCTTTCTCGCAAGATATTTTGCACCGACCCCCGGAATAGCACCTGTTCTGTAAGCACTTAACAGATTAGCGGACATAAGTGCGAGCGGAGCACCTGTATCTTTATCATTGAGCATCATCATAAGAATAGAGCGTGGCAGTCCTTTTTTCTTGTTCTCAATATTTGAACCGTACCATTTCATTCCTGCCATCTGAAAGCTGCCACCGAGATATGCAGGCATCGCCATAAATCTTCTGTCCTCACCATTCTTTGGCATACCCTCAAACTCCGGATTATCGGGAAAAGTCACCATACATCCGTGTGAGTTATGATTTTCACCTCCCATGACATAATCACCTTTATTCAAAGTAACCATCATGTCCTCCATAACTTCCACACATTTACCCATATCTTTTACACCGGCTTTTATCATATCCGGTTCACTTAAATAAATAAAATCAATTTTTGCACTCATGTTTTATCCCTCCACTTCCATTACTGTTCACAACAGTTTTGTAAACAATAACCAACTTACACAATACACGGCAAAGGAATAAATTTTGTTTATATATGCCAATATATTATATATGCAAAATCTCTGTATGCAGTAATTCTGCATTTGCACTTCTGCCATAATAAAACAAAAAGTGCCAACGGAATTTAACCGTTGACACCTTTGTCATGTATTGATGTTATCATAATTGTCAAATTTTTACAAGTGTTTTTCAGCCTGAAATTGTTACACAACTAATGTTTGTATAATAAATTTCTTTGTTTACAATAACCATATTATTCTTTTTTATATTATTTGTATTGTAAAAAGCGATACAAGGGTTATTGTATTTTACGCATGGGAAAGTTCCGGAAAATAAATTTTCTTATGCATTATAGTTTCCATTTTCTCCCCCAAATAAAACAACCTGTAATCATCCTCTCCATTATAACGCTCTGAAATACACATATGCATATCGTCCTTAGCAGGTGTAAATCCCAGCCTGCATTTGTGATATTTAGTTCCCACTCTCTGTAAAATTTCCGAAAGCGTAACTTTATTTCTGCATATTACACTCTGCAAGAGCAATACATCATTTTCTGCCTCTGCAACAATAAAACAATCTATATCTTTTGCATAATATACATTCTCCATGTCCGCAGTATAAAACATTTGCAAACCGAATTTATTTAACTGTTCCATAGAAGAATTTACCGCACTGTGACGAACCATATCCATGTATTTCTGTTTCATCTGCTTATCTGATACATCCACATGAATAAAATTTTCTCCAATAGTCTTAGATTTTTCACCGCAAAATTCATCCTTTACCGAATAACAATATTCCACTTCCTTTGAAAATCCACACTTGGCATAAAAATCTACCGCATCAAGATTTGCAAACAGATAAAAACCGTCACATTCGTCCTTATATTTCTCTACCACATGAGCCAGCAGCTTTCTTGCAAGTCCCTGTTTGCGATACGCCTTATCTGTCATGACTGTTCCAATCTGTATATAATTCTTCCTTACACCATTTTGCAAAAAAGTCATACGATTTGCTGATACATTGGAAACTATCTTTCCATCTTCAATAAACGAATACGGGATATAATCTCCCTCAAAATATCCGTTTGTCACCCAGCTTTCAAAATCAAAGTAAAAAGTTTTTGCCGTCAGTTCATTTAACGCATGGCGCAATGTATCGTCACGCATATAATCGCTTACTAATTCCATTCTGTTCTATTTCTCCTTTCCATCGCCAATCCGCATCTTGTCAGCACTCATTTGTTCCTATTTTTCCTGCTGCCGTTTTGGTATGATACATTTCATGAGGGTATATATACATATACCATTTATCTACTAATTCACAATAGCATTTTCTCAAAAAGTTCCGTTCTTTCTGCTTATCAGCATATCTGATTTTTTATTATATGTCTAGATTTTAACGGTCAAATGCAAAATAAGATATGTGAAATGCAAGGTTTTATAATAAATAGTGCAAAAA
>JBNMLR010000132.1:0-6052 GCA_050874945.1 Butyribacter sp.
GATAAAATATATTTTAGGCGGAAAAAATGCACAATATAAACAACAGATGTTTTTGAACTGTAAAAACCTTACACTGGTTCAATTAAGCGATGCAGCGCAATATCTTCCAAAACAGCTTTTTAAGGGATGCACATCATTAGAAAAGTTATATCTGCCTGAAAACTGCTTAGGCAGTGAGGACAATGAACTTTTTTATGGTATTCCGGAAAATCAGGTTACGGTATATGGAAAAAAAGATATGAGTGAGTTTGCAAAAAATAATAATGCACTTTTTGAAAATGTCACGGAGCATGAGCATACTTTTGTGACACAGACAGTACAGGAAGCACGGGTATATGAGACAGGACTGGAAGTGACATATTGCAGTGAATGTTATTATGTTTCGGATTACAGAGAAATAGATGCACCTGAACAATTTGAAAAGACTTCGGATTATGGAATTTTGGAGGAACTAGTGCATCCACCGGATGAGCCGACACCTTCACCTGCGACACCACCGGCGGTGACACAGACCCCGGCAGTATCGGCAAGTCAAACTCCACAGCCGTCCGCATCGCCACCCCCTACTGCAACGCCGACACTGACGGCGTTGCCAACGCTAATCCCTACAGTGTCGCCTGTTATGACACCTGTTCCCACAAAAACTCCGACCGTGACGGTGAAGCCGACAAAAACACCTGCGGCAACAGCGACAGTTCCGTCTCCGTCACAGACTCCGATAATGACTGATTCACCTCCGGCAGTATCACCGACGGCAATACCGATAAATTCTCCATCAGCAATGCCAGATGGAAATGTATCGTCAAAGCCTGATAAAGAGCCTGAACCGACATCAGGGGACCGGACAACACCAAATCCAACAGACATGACAACACCGCAGCCGACAGATAATGTGTCATCACAGCCTACAGACGAGCCGCTTTATACAATCAGTCCGACTCCGACAGCAGCCACACCACAGCCTACATCCGTTTACGGTTTAAGTGAGAAAGACAAAAAAGCACTTATCGTAAAGATAAATTCGATTGGACTAAATAAATACAATCAGCCTGAGATAGTTTGGAAAAAAACATCAGAGGGTATCGGCTATGAAATATACCGTGCAATGTCAAAAAAGATAAAGTGGCAGAAGATTGCTGTCAGCGAAAAGAACAGTTCCTATAGATATACTGACAAAAAAGCAAAAGCGGGACAAAAATATTATTACAGAATAAGGCTGTTTAAAAAGACGGGTGGACAAAAATATTATGGCAAATATTCAAATGTTTGCATGATAAAGACGCTGTCGATAGTTAAACCGAAGATAAAAGGAACGACAGGGACATATCAGAAAATGCCTTATGTGCAGATAGAACTAAAAAAGTACAGCGGCATCTATGCGGAAATATATATCCGTGGAAAAGACAAAAAATACCAGAAGATTAAATTAAAATCATCTTCAATAAAAAGATATAAGGCAAAATTTAAACTGAAATGCAATAATAAAAAAGCAGTGTATTATTTTAAAGTGCGCACGATAGTAAAGCGGGCAAAGAAAAAATATTACAGTGTTTATTCGGATTGCGTGAAAGTTAAGGTGAAGGGGAGCTGATATGATACAAGTTATAAAAAAATTAAAAAAAATTTTTTTTCATGCGGCTGGCATGGACGGTTACATGAAAAATAATGCCGAAAAAGTCAATAAAATCAGGGGTTAAGCACCGTTATGGTGCTTTTTTCCTGCGAAAAAAACGGAAACTGTTTTTTGACATGGGTGTGTTATGGTTAAGATGTAAACGAAAATATCACGAAAATCGTGTTTGAATTTTCGGCTTTTATTGGCGGAAATGCGAATACGATGTGATGATAGTTGCAATTTTATTAAGAGTTAGTGTGAAAAATCCGATTTTTCACACACAAGATTTGTGTCTGCGCACACTTGGCACAAATCTTATATGTGAAATATATCATATTTCACATTACGCACAAAAAATGTGTGCAGAAAAGAGGTTAATATGAAGAGACGAACAAGAAGAAGTATAGGAAGTGTCATATTGGCAGTCACATTGATTGTTTCAATGGTTTTTGGCTGCTTCACACAGAAAGAATATTGTGCAGCCAAAGATTATACGGACGGCGGCTGTGTGCAATGGGTTAAGGACAGAGCTCAGAGTGTGCTTGGAATAACACTTCCGGCAACAGGGATGAATGAATTTGGTCTTTACGGTGCAAACAATTATTGGCGTACATTAAATTATGACAAGGGAAGTGAGCCTGCAAAATATGCTCTGGCGGTATGGAAGTACAATAACGCAGGTGCAAACAGTACCTACGGAAAGTACGGTCATGTTGCTTTTGTTGAGAATGTTTCAGGTGACAATGTAACCGTGACGGAGGGCGGCTGTGCAGGATACAGTTTTGAGGGAAACACTGGTGTTATCAACAGAACCGTATCGAAAGCAAAGATGCAGACTTTAGGTGGCTGCTCAGGATTTTATGGTTATATTTATCTTGTCGGCGGAGGAACTCAGACAGCGTCAGTGTCATATTCGCAGCTTAACACTACATTTGTAGACACATGGAATGCAGGACTTCACGGGAGAATTGAAAATCCTGACCGTGCAACTATATCGCAGGTAGGTGTATGGATATGGGACAGTGCCGGAAATCTCGTTGTAGACCATAAGGAAGATTGCGGTTTAAGCACTTCTTATGTTGAACAAAATCTGAATATCGTGAGCGAAGCAAAAGCAGATGGTTTAAGACAGGGTGAAACATATACTTACCAGATGTATGCCGTTGCCAATGGAACAACATATAAGAGTGGAAGTGACAAGTTTACGATAGTGGACGAGCAAAGTCCTGTTATAAGTGATGTAAAAATATCTGATGTAACGAGTGAAGGATATACGGTATCATGCAAAGTTACTGATAATTACATGGTAGACAGAGTACAGTTCCCTACATGGACAGAAGCAGGCGGACAGGATGACATAGCGTCAGACTGGGGAACAAATGCGGTCGTAACAGGTACAAAAGATGGTGATATTTATACATATAAAGTAAAGATTTCAGACCATAATAATGAAACAGGTTCATATATGACTCACATATATGCGTATGACAGATACGGTAACAGTTCTAAATATACGGAAAATATGACTGTAATAGTGCCTGAAGAGTTGGGATATACGGCTACACCTAAGCCGACCGCTACGGTAATTCCGAGCAAAGAACCATCTGCAGGTGAAACGCAGAGTCCAAGTGCAACGCCGGGTGTAAGTGCAACGCCGGGTGTAAGTGCAACGCCGGGTGTAAGTGCAACACCAAGTGTAAGTGCAACACCGAGTAAATCACCATCAACGACAGTGACGGCAGGGCCGACAGATGAGCCTTATGTAGAACCGACAGAGACAGAAGAACCTGACGATGAACAGAATGAACAAATGAACACCGTAATAAGTGCAGTGTCTTCTTATACAAAATATTTGGATTCCGGAAGTTTTGAACTTGGAATAGAAACTGACAGTGACGGTTCTGTTACATATCAGAGTTCAAATTCGGGTGTGGCAAAAGTATCGGCTTACGGAGATGTTACTTTAACAGGCTGTGGAGTGGCAGTTATAACGGTAAAAGTAGCGGCAACTCAAAATTATAAAGCGGCAACAAAGAAGATAACAATAAAAGTTTTGCCGGCAAGTGTCAAAAACTTCAAGGTGAAAGCTGCATCAAAAGGTAAAGTAAAATGCACATGGAAAAAAGCATATGCCGGTAACACGGTTTGCCAGATTCAGTACTCACTGAATAAACAGTTTAAAAATGCAAAAACATTTTCAGGAAAACCGTCACTAAAGAGTGGAAGTTATACGGGAAAAGGCTTGAAGAAAGGTAAATATTATTATTTCCGTATAAAAGCCATAGCAAAAACAGGTGGAAAGAGTTATTCGGGAAAATGGAGCAATATCATAAAGGTTAAGGTGAAGTAAATTATACATGAAAGAGAGGAATGTCTATGACAGGAAGAACAGGTTTAAGAAAAAAGACAGGAAAGTGTATTGCCGTTATGGCTTCAGTGGCAATGGTGTTTACATCAATACCAACAAACTATAAGTATGCCAAAGCAGATAGTGTGCAGACAAACTCCGGTGTGATAAAGATAGCATCAGAAACTCCTACGGTCGGGAAAAATGCTTCGGATGTGGCTATTTTAAAGAAGATAATAGCGGAGCAGAAAGAGAAAGGCGCATCTGTCAGCGATGATTTGGATGTTTATGGCTGGGATGAAATTGACGGTGAGATGAGATTGACAGGAATAGACTGGGGTGAGAAAAGATTAAAGGGCAAAATATCATTTGCCGGGTTGAGCGAGCTTGACTATCTTGTTTGTCATGAAAATGAATTAACTGAATTGGATGTGAGTGACAATACAAAATTGAAAATTTTAAATTGTCATTCTAATCAGTTAAGTAAGCTGGATTTAAGCAAAAATGTAGAATTAGAGGATTTGTATTCACAAAATAATAAATTAAAGGACATAAGTTTAAGTAAATCAGTGATGTGGGTAGATTTATATGAAAATGAATTGAGTAATCTGGATATAGGTATGTGCACGAATTTAAATTTCTTAGAGTGCAGTAAAAACAAATTAACTGAATTGGATGTAAGTAAAAATACAAATTTATCAGGTCTTAGTTTCAGCAATAATTTATTAACTAACTTGGATTTGAGTAACAATAATTTAGGTGATTTGTGGTGTTATGGAAATCGACTGAGCAAACTTGATATAAGTAAGCAGACAAATTTATACAGACTGGTATGTGAAGATAATGAACTTAGCAGTTTGGATGTAAGTAAAAATAGCTTGCTTGAGATATTAAGGTGTTCTTCAAATCAGTTGGATAAATTGGATATAAGTCAGAACAGTCTGTTGAGACTGTTAGACTGTTCTTCAAACCGGTTAGATGAATTGGATGTCTCAGCTAATGCAAATTTGAAAACTCTGGAGTGCAATAATAATAAACTAACCGCTCTGGATATAAGTCAGAACAGCCTGCTGGCAGACTTAGAGTGTTCTTCAAATCAGTTGGATAAACTGGATGTCACAGGCAATGCAAATTTGGAGGAATTGTATTGTGATAATAATAAACTGACTGCCTTAGATATAAGTCAGAACAGCCTGCTGACAAAGTTAATGTGCTATTCAAACCAGCTGGATGAATTGGATGTCACAGGCAATACCAAATTGGGATACCTGCTTTGTCAGGATAATAATATTACAGAACTTAATCTTACAAATTGTGAAAATCTTAATGAACTTGAAAATGGAGAAAAAGATGACGATGGTAATATTAAGTTAAAATATGATGATGGAGTTAATATCATAGGCGGCAAAAAAACACCGACGACTGCGACACCTACAGAAGAACCTACAGAAGAACCTACGGAAGAACCGACAGAAGTGCCGACGCAGGAACCGACAAAAGCTCCATTGAATACAGACTCCCCATTGAGCACGGAATCACCATCGTCTAATGAGACACTGACACCGTCACCGACAGCAATAACAACGCCTGAACCTACGGCAGTGCCAACGGAAATCCCGACAGAAGTTCCATCGAATGTTCCGGATACGCCATCAGCCGAACCAAGCAGTGAACCGACAGCCACGGTAGTTCCGACGGTAAAACCAACGACAAAACCGACATCAACTACAACAACAAAAATAAGTGCGTCTATCTGGGTAGATAGTTATTATGTAAAGGACCTTGATGATAAAAAATTTTCCATGTATGAGGACACAGACAGTGATGGAAAACTTAAGTATAAGAGTTCAAATAAGAAAGTAGTAACTGTGACTTCAAGTGGTATTGTAAATATAAAAGGTTGTGGAGAAGCTGTCATTACAATATCAGTTGCGGCAACGAAAAAATATAAGGCAGTTTCAAAGAAAGTTAAAATATTAATTTTGCCGGCAAGTGTCAAAAAATTCAAAGTAAAAGCTGCATCAAACGGCAAAGTAAAATGCACATGGAAAAAGGCATCTGCAGGCAATACAACTTGCCGTATCCAGTAC
>JBNMLR010000133.1:0-6038 GCA_050874945.1 Butyribacter sp.
ATCGTATATAAGATATATGGTCCTGTATTTCCCTCAAATGATGTAAATCTGTCAACATCAAATATATAATCTTTCGATGCCTGATTGCTTAAGTCACCGTATTTGATGGCTGCAAGGCTTATCTTAGCTGCCGCATCATCAATCATATCCTTGTCCATATCCCTGTCTTTCATCTTGTCAAGCACCTGTTCATTTACATCTTCAAGGAGTTTTTCAAGTCTTAACACTCCGCCGTCACGGGTCTTAAACGGTTTGCCGTCCTTGCCGTTCATAGTACCGAATCCCACAAACTCAAGTTTTACATCCTCACCGATTATCTTTGTCTTTCTCGCACATCTGAATACCTGCTCAAAGTAAAGTGACTGTCTCTTATCAACAACATAGATTATCTCATCTGGATCAAAAAGTTTGCGTCTCTCAACGATAGTCGCAAGGTCAGTTGTATTGTAAAGAGTTGCTCCGTTTGATTTTAGAATCATGCAAGGAGGGATTTCTTTTGTGTCAGTCTCCTCTTTTACATCGACTACAAGTGCACCCTGGTCGATATGTGCATATCCGCCGTCTTTCATATCCTGTACCATCTGCGGAATATACGGCTGTGCGTCTGACTCTTTTTTCCAGAGGTCGAACTCTACATTTAACTTTGTATAAATCTTCTTTAAATCGGCAACAGAAACATTGATAATGTGCTGCCAGAGTGCAAGATAACCTTTTCTTCCCGACTGGAGTTCTGCTGTTGCTGTCTGCGCTTCTTCTTTATATTCAGGATGCTCTTTTGAATAGCCTGAGGCATAAGGATAAATCTCCTCAAGGTCAGACATTGTAAATGGTGGCTCTGTTGGATATTCCCCGTCAAAACTCTCATCAAAATATACAAGTTCAGGTTTGCGGTGTTTTAATTCCGTGATGATAAGACCTATCTGAAGTCCCCAGTCTCCTAGATGAACATCACCGATTACCTTATGTCCAAGATAACGCGCTGTTCTCTTTATGCTCTCACCGATAACTGCTGAGCGGAGATGACCTACATGGAGAGGTTTTGCAACATTTGCTCCGCCATAGTCGATAACTATTGTTTCCGGATTTTCGGCTTTATCAAGACCAAGTGTCTCTGATGCTGCCATCTTATTTATGTAATCAGCAAGAAATCTGTCACTTACGCTCATATTTATAAATCCAGGAGCCTGTGCAGTTATCTCCTTAAAACTTTCGCTGTCTTTTAAAAATTCAACAACTTCATTTGCCATCTGGATAGGAGCTTTGTGGTACTCTTTAGCTGCCGCAAGCGCTCCGTTACACTGATACTGGCACAGGTCAGGTCTGTTTGAAACGCCGACCTTTGCATATTTCTTATCATAGCCTGCCTTTTCAAAAGCAGCACTAAGTTCTTCCTGTAATATCTCGATTACTTTTTTCATTGAAATTTATTCCTCCAATCTGTCTATTTCATCAAAAAATCCCGCAAATGTCTTTTTACAGCACATAGGATTTAATATTGTCATTCCATCACCTGCAAGTCCGGTAACCGCAAATGACATTGCGACTCTGTGGTCATTATATGTCTCTATACTTGTATTTTTTGGTGTACCGGGATGTATCTTTACACCGTCAGGCATTTCATTACATAATATCCCCATTTTACCCAGTTCGTCAACAATAACTTTTATCCTGTCAGACTCCTGACCTCTTATATGAGCTATCCCTGTTATCGTAACATCCGAGTCAGCAAAAGGTGCTATCGCCGCAAGCGTAAGAGCCTGGTCTGAAAAATCTGACATTTTCACTTCAAGTCCTTTTAACTTACCGTCAGGTCCTTTAAGCCAGAGATTTTGTTCACTATCCCGCTCCCAGCTTACAGTGCATCCCATCTTTTCAAGAAGTTTTATAAACTTCATGTCACCCTGAAGTGACTCTTTACGCATACGCTTTACCATAGCCCACTTTCCTGTTGCCGCCGCAAGTGCATAAAAATAACACGCTGCTGATACATCAGGCTCTATATCATAATCTCTTGCTGTATAATCTCCACCTCTTACACGGTAACTGTCATTTTCAAGTTTTTCAACACCAACATGACCGAACTGTTTCATCATCTGCTCAGTCATCTCAACATATGACCTTGCTTCTCTCGTCCCCGTCATTTTAATGGTAACATCATCAAATGCAATCGGTAAGACCATCAAAAGAGCACTTAAAAACTGACTGCTCCTGTCTATGTTTAGAGCAACTGTCTTATGTTCATTTATTCTTTCTTCATTTGATGATTTTATTTGAAGTTCATCTGCCTTGCCATTAACAGGATTTCTTCTATATAAAATACCTCTTACTTTCATCGGGAAAGTATATTCTTCACCGAGCCATGTAAACACTGCCCCGAGACTTTCAAGTGCCTCAAGAAGTTCACGCATAGGTCTTTTTCTCATCTGGTCTGACGAGTCAAGCACATACTCGCCATCTGCCATTGCCGTAAAAGCCGTAAGAAACCTCGCCGCTGTCCCTGCACTTCCCACATATATCTTTGCAGTTTTATTTGGAATATTTCCTCCATGTCCCTCGATCACGACAGTGCATTTTTTCTCATCAGCTTCGACTTTAAATCCAAGGCTTTCAAGTGCCTTTAAAAAGTGAACCGAGTCCTCACTAAACGCAGCTCCCTCAAGCCTTGATGTACCGTCAGCCATCGCAGCGAGCAGAAGTGCCCTGTTGGTCATGCTTTTTGAACCGGGGACTTCTGCCACTATATCTTCTTTTAAATATTTTTTTACTTTGTAACTTGTCATTATCTTAATCCTTGTTTTTATGATGTTTAGCGTATTGTATAATTCATATTTTGCCTAATAAATTTTTAATCCTCTTTATGAATATAAGGCTTAACATTTACAGTTTATAGTGTACGATACAGTAAGGATTTAGTCAAATTTTTTCTTTAAAGACGGTATAAAAAAACTGAATGGTGCTGTCGCACGAAGCACTATTCATACAATATGCAGATAATAAATCTGTTATTAACATCTGCATATTGCATAGATTATACTTATTGCGAAATCTATTTCTATATAACGATTATCTTACATAATTTCTCCACCGTTTTTTCTATATTACTCTCTTCGACACCGAGATAATTCATCACAAATATATGCTCCGGTCTGTTTTCTTTCAGATGGTAAAATCCCGACAGTGGAGACATTTTTATCCCCTCTTTTGCTGCCCGCCTTACAAATTCTTCATCACTGTATTTTGTTTTTATCTCCATCAAAAACTGTAACCCTGCATCCTCCTCATGCACTGTAACATATTTGTTTAACTTACTTTTCTTTATAGCCGAAAACATTTTTTTACGCTTATCCGAATAATATTTTCTCATCCTGTTTATATGCTTCTCAAAACATCCCTCGTCTATAAATTTTGCAAGCGTGTACTGCTCAAAGTTTGACACCGTGCATGAATAGAAAAACAGCGTTTTGTAAAATTTTTCCAACAGTTTTTCCGGCAGTACCATATAACTTATTCTGACTGTTGACGAGAGTGTTTTAGTAAATGTATTTATATAAATGACTTTTTCCGATACATCTATGCTTTGTAATGCAGGTATCGGTTGTCCGTTCAGCCTAAGCTCACTGTCATAATCATCCTCTATTATATATCTTTCTTCATCCTGATTTGCCCAGCCGAGAAGTTCATATCTCCTGCTTATCGGCATTACTATTCCTGTTGGAAAATGATGTGACGGTGTGATATGAAGTATATCTATCTTTTTTTCACTTATCTGAGCAGGAATAACGCCGTATTCATCCATTTCTATATAATCCTGTTTTACGCCGTGGCATCTGTAAATCTTTGAAATCTTATCATATCCCGGATCTTCAATGCCGTATTTCTTGTCCATTCCAAGAAGCTGTATTATAAGACCATAAAGATATTCCGTTCCCGCCCCGACTATTATCTGCTCAGGAGCAACTATCATCCCACGAAACTCCTTGAGATGCTTTGCTATCGCCCTCCTAAGTTCCATAGCACCACCACTTGGCGGATTTGTCATAAGTGCATTCTGCTGTTCTGATAAAACCTGCCTTATCAGTTTTGTCCATATGGTAAATGGAAACATATCGGAAATCATTCTGTTTTTTGTAAAATCAGCAATATATCTTCCCTCTGTCTGAGCCTGTGAAACTGCAAATTCCTCATCAATCCTGTCACACATTTTCTCTTTCACAAGATTTATCTGTTCAACACCATTTTTAATAGAAGTCTTTTCCCTCTCATTTTCCATTGCACTACTGTCCCAGATATAACCACTTTTAATATCAGAAACATAATAGCCTTTTTTGGCAATCGAATATATATATCCCTCGGCAAGCAACTGGGCATATGCATTCTCAACTGTAATAACACTTATACCCAGATTTTTTGCGAGACTTCTCTTTGACGGAAGTTTTTCATTTTTCTCCAAGACCCCTTTTTTTATATCATTCTTGATACATTTATATAAATGTTCATAAAGTGAATCTGAACCTATATCTGCAAATGAATATGTAAGCATACTAATTAATCCTTTCAAACTGACCTTTTTGAATATATTCGTTTTGATGATTTTTTTATATCCAGTTACTGTCTATTATAATCATATGTATATTAAATGTAAATAAAACTTGGAGGAAAAACGATGAATAAAAGATACGAACTTAATAAGGAACTTGCACAGATGTTAAAGGGCGGAGTTATCATGGATGTAACTACTCCTGAGCAGGCAAAGATTGCACAGGAAGCCGGAGCCTGTGCTGTTATGGCACTTGAGAGAATCCCTGCTGATATAAGAGCAGCCGGCGGTGTTTCAAGAATGAGCGACCCTAAAATGATAAAAGGTATTCAGGAAGCAGTTTCAATCCCTGTAATGGCAAAATGCCGTATCGGTCACTTTGCAGAAGCACAGGTACTTGAAGCCATTGAGATTGATTACATAGATGAAAGTGAAGTATTATCACCAGCCGATGATGTTTACCATATCAACAAGAGAGATTTCAAAGTTCCTTTTGTATGTGGTGCAAAAGACCTCGGTGAAGCACTTAGAAGAATCAACGAGGGTGCTTCTATGATAAGAACAAAAGGTGAACCGGGAACAGGTGACATAGTTCAGGCAGTAAGACATATGCGTATGATGAACAGTGCGATAAGAAAGCTCACAAGCCTTAGGGAAGATGAACTTTTTGAAGCTGCAAAACAGTATCAGGTACCTTATGAACTTGTTGAGTATGTTCACGAGAACGGCAAACTTCCTGTTGTCAACTTCGCAGCCGGCGGTGTTGCCACTCCTGCTGATGCAGCACTTATGATGCAACTTGGTGCTGAGGGTGTATTCGTAGGTTCTGGTATATTCAAATCAGGAAATCCTGCAAAAAGAGCTGCTGCTATCGTAAAGGCAGTAACAAACTATACAGATGCAAAACTTATAGCAGAACTTTCAGAGGACTTGGGAGAAGCAATGGCCGGTATCAACGAACAGGAAATTGCACTTCTTATGGCTGAAAGAGGTAAATAGGGAGATTGTATTGCGAAACTACTATATATAAGCTGTGTTGCTTACGCAAGTATAAAATAATACCGCTGGCACGCTTTCGCTATGTTGTCGCTCGTAACGGTACATAAGTCAATAAAAAACATTGACTAAGTACCGACGGCGACAAAAATGCCAGCTTACATTATTTTATACTTGTGCAAGCCTGTTACATTTTCTGTTAGTTTCGCAATTAAGTACATATTACATAAATAATTAAAAGTAAATTTTCTTCAAATTTTTTCACTAAATAAATTTGAAAATCAGAAAAGAGGGATTATTACCATGAATATTGGAGTCTTAGCTTTACAGGGTGCTTTTATCGAGCATGAAAAGGTACTTGATAAACTTGGTGTTGATTATACAGAACTTCGTCAGAAATCTGACCTTGATACAAAACTTGACGGTATCATTCTTCCCGGTGGTGAGAGTACGGTTCAGGGAAAACTTTTGAGAGAGCTTGATATGTTTGACAATATAAAAGAAC
>JBNMLR010000134.1:0-6029 GCA_050874945.1 Butyribacter sp.
ATCATGATATATACTTGTTATAATGTAGAAAAACGGTTTTTAAGTTTCAGGGAAGATATTGTGAAAATAAAATTTTTCACACACAGGATTTGTGTCTGCGTACACCTGACACAAACTTGCTATGCAAAAAAATGTGTGCAGAAATGAGGATTTTTATGGCAAAAAACAGTAATTATGATTATGAGGAAACAATGGTGACACTTACGGATGAAGATGGAGTTGACAGAGACTTTTATATAGATGAGATTTATGAAGTTGACGGAAAGACATATTGTGCCGCAATTCCGGGGGATGTGGAAAATGTCACTGAATATTATGTGTTCAGGCTCAAAGATTTAGGAAATGATGATTTTGAGATGGAAGACATAGATGACGAAGAAGAATATGATGCGGCAGCAGATGCTTACGAGGAAAAGCTTGATGCGAGAGCATGGAGCAGAATGATGGAACAGAAATAAATTTGTTCTGTCTGAACAATCGAATTTTTAGTGCAACAATAATTAAATTTAATGTGGTTTTTTTGACATAACTAAATGTTATAATGAATGAAACTAGAGGCAAAGTGCCTAAAAGTATAGAAAGGTAGGAAATTATTATGAGAAAACAGATTAAAGGTATTTTAGCAGCAGCTCTTTCTGCCGCTATGGTAGTTTCACTTGGCTCAGCAGCAGGTGTAAACAAAGCTTCAGCAGAAGACACGACAACAGATACTGCGACAGACACAACAACAGAAGCAAAGCATACATACAATGCTATACTTGGATTTGAGTCAGCAGGAGATCCGGATTGGACATACAGAAAATTTGTTGAGAATGAGGCTCAGGGAATAGACAGTAAAGATTATGACTACCTCACTCAGTATATGGCAACAAACACGGGTAAACATGATGCAGATATGACAAATGCAAAAATCGACAAAGACGGTACTTATACGGTTACTATAGATAATGTTGATTTTTCAAAGCAGACAAGTATAAACATGGCTTATGTTATAACAGATATTCCGGCATCAATGAAAGGTGTAGAATTTACAAATGTAAAATACTCTGTTGACGGTGAAGTTGTAGCAACTCAGGATAAAGCTGTGCAGAAATATGATCAGAAAGATTATTATATGCTTATGAGCGTATGCACATACAGCAATCCAACTGACAAAGTAAATGAAGCTCTCTCTACAAAATTACCTTCAAAGAGCCTTTCAATCACATTTGATGTAAAGGGTGTTGACTTTGATAAGTCTTACACAGCAGAAACAGTCGGACTTGCAAAAGGAAAGACAGTGACAAAGAACGGTGTTACATACAAAGTGACAACAGCAGCTACATATACAGAGGGAACGAACAGCAAGACAACAGGAAAAGTTCAGGTAGTAGGATTTGACAAGAAAGCAACAACATTAAAAGTTGCAGACACTATCAAAGTCGGAACAGAGTCATACGCTGTTACAAGTATCAAAGCAGGTGCCTTCAAAGGAGCTTCAAAAGTTACGGCAGTAACACTTGGAAAGAAAGTAAAATCTATCGGAAAAGACACATTTGTAAACTGCAAGAAGCTTAAGACTTTAACAATCGGTGTTAAACTCAGCTCAGTAACAAAGAATTCTTTCAAAGGATGCAAGACAGTTAAAGTTAAGGGAACTGCCGCAGCAGCAAACAAGAAATTACTTGCAAAACAGAACAAGACAGTTAAATTCAAGTAATTTTATAAGAGTAAAATAAAAGTAAAATAAAAGGACATTGCACAATGGAAACACCATTCTGGAAATATGAGTTCAGCGGTGTGCCAAAGTGTGCGTGTCCTTTTTAAAATCAGTAAAGTTCTAAAATTGTTATTTAATCAATTCTAAAATTAGTAAAGCTCTAAAATTGTTATTTAATCAATTCTAAAATCAGTAAAGCTCTAAAATTGTTATTTAATCAATTTTAAAATCAGTAAAGCCCTAAAATGTTATTTAATAAAGCATTGAAATTTTCAGTTGTTATGCGTTATAAATAATTTTTGCCTTTACATCGTCAGCCGTTTCTTTATCTTTCAGCCGCGTGATGATAGCTCCTGCAAATTCAATACAGGTACCCATGCCACGGCTTGTAGTAAATTGTCCGTCAACAACAACGGGGTCAGTGAGATATTCGGCACAATTAAGATTAACTTCCTGTCCCGGATAACAGGTAGCTTTGTGGTCTTTTAAAATACCAAGCTGACCGTAAACCGTAGGTGCGGCGCAAACAGCAGAAAGCAGCTTACCGTTTTCCTTAAACTCTAAGATTTTGTCGGTAAGTGGCTTATAAGCTAAAAGATTAGGTGTTCCCGGAATACCGCCCGGAAGAATAATCATTTTAGCACTGTCAAAATCAGCGTCTTTAAAAAGTTTGTCTGCCTTGATAGTGACATTGTGTGAACTTGTAACTTCGAGTGTGTCAGTGATAGAAACCATATCTATCACAAGTCCGGCACGGCGTACCATATCAACAACTGTAAGCATTTCTACTTCTTCATACCCCGGTGCCAAAAAAATAAGAGCATCTGCCATAATAAACCTCATTTCTGCACACATTAATTATTTTGTATTAATATATCATTAACATCACACTAAGCTGTGTCGGGTGTGCACAGACACAAAACCTGTGGATGAAAATACTGCATTAGCAGTGATTTTGCGCTATACTATATTTATTAATAAAATTAGTATCCGATAAGCTGCTTGTATTTTGCAATAATTCTACAATAAAAAGAGAAAATCTAATACAATAAACAAGCCTCTTGTATTGAAAATTATCCTTTCATAGCTGAACTGTTCTTAAAATTTGATTAAGATTGCAAATTGGTACTGTTAAAATCGTAATGATTTGTTATTATTATAATACAAAGTTTAAAAACAATAAAGGGTGGTATAATTTATATATAATTGTAAATTATATGTAATCGCAGATTATATGCAATCAGTGACAATATAAATAGAGACACTCGGAAATGGTGGGAATTATGGAAAATGAAGAAATGCAGCATAAAAAAGATGCTGAGGACGGTAAAAAAGGACGGTATGCAGATGGTGAGAGCAAGCCGATTGATGCAAATAGTGAAAATGTCATAGAAGAAAAAGACATTATCAAAGCGGAAAAGATTTTGACTTTCAATGGAAAAAAAGTCAGGGAAACAGTCGGCTGGTTTAATTTCGATAAGAAGTATCTTAAAGTCTGTCTGTACGCATTGTTTGTTATATTCTGGGGAGCGATAATATTTATCATGCTGCAGAACTGGGGAGCAACCAAAGCATTTGTAATGAACTTTTTCAGGGTGCTGTCACCGTTTTTTGTAGCAGTTATCATTGCGTATTTTGTATCACCTGTATATGAAAAGATATACGGCTTGTTTGAAAAGTCAGTGAGCGGAAAGAAAACAGCAAAACCGGTCAGAATGTTATCATTATTGTTTTCGTATTTATTGCTTGTAGGATTTATTACGGTAGCATTTGTATTCGTAATTCCTCAAATCGGTGAAAGTATTACTGAACTTACAAATAACATACCGGTGGTATATAATAATATAATAGATATGCTTGCAAATCTTCATGAGAAATATCCTGAGATAGACACGGATTTTGTGAGCGAAAAACTCAATGAAATGGTTCCAAATCTTATAAAATACGGAACAAATATCGTGGGAAATGTAATACCGATGGTGTTTTCGGTTTCTGTATCTATCGTGAAAGTAATGATAAACATATTGCTTGCACTTATAATATCGGTTTATATGATAATAGAGCGAGAAACATTCAAACATCAGGGAAAGAGACTGGTTTATTCTGTTTTCAGTGAAACAAAGGGCGATACGATATGTAAGACACTTGGAGAATGTAATGATATATTCAGTGCTTTTCTCATAAGCAAAGCGATAGACTCGCTTATAATAGGATGCCTCTGCTGTGTCATAATGAATATAATTCATTTGCCATATACAGTGCTTATAAGCGTTATAGTCGGAATAACAAACATGATACCGTATTTTGGACCGTTTATAGGAGCGGTACCGGGTGTGTTGATATATCTTTGCACAAGCCCGAAAGATGCGCTTATATTTGTGATAATGATATTTATATTGCAGCAGTTTGACGGACTTATATTAGGACCGAGACTTCTCGGTCAGTCGACGGGGTTAAGTCCGATATGGGTAATATTTGGAATAACTGTCGGCGGAGCGTATTTTGGTGTTGTCGGAATGTTTATCGGAGTTCCGGTGGTAGCAGTATTTGCATTTTTGCTTAATAAAATAATATCGTACAGGCTCAGTGGTAAAGAGATAAAGGCATTAAATACCGGAGATAAAGATGCTAATGCACAAAATCAGACGGAAAAGCAGTAGAAAGATGTTATAAATAAAAGCCTTATAAAAAACATATAGAAAAGAGCAAAACCAGCGTTTTGCTCTGGCATCTACACTACATTACGAGCATTTTCCTATAAAATAAAAATAAAAGCTGTATAAATACGGGATATACTACCAATTTATACAGCTTTTCTGATATTATTGTCGGTTAAAAATTGCTTTTCTGATTGATTAATCTGAAAGCCAGAGGTGCTTCTTGATTTAAAGCAGGTAGAATGAGACATAAAATGTTGAACAATCCGACAATTTTTTGAAAAATTTACCTGTGACAGATAAGTTTACATATAGGTTTGCCCTGATTGAAGAATTTTTCTTCGTATTCGGTCATAATATTATCCTTTGCAGGACCGTCCCTGTGTAAGTCAAAATCATACATATCAATAGTCCAGCCGGCTTCTTTTATCTCTTCAAGAGAAAAATCGAAAAGAGGACGGTTGTCTGTTTTAAACTGAATGTGTCCGTCTTTAGCCAAAATTTTATCATATCGTGCGAGAAACTGTGAAGATGTAAGTCTTCGTTTTGCATGGCGGTCTTTAGGCCACGGATCAGAAAAATTCAGATAGATGCGTGACACTTCGCCCTGAGCAAAATATTCTGCAATATCCTCGGCATCCATGCGCAAAAACATAAGATTATCAGTCTCAAGAGACTCTCTCTTATCAAGTGCACGGACAAGAACGCTCGAATATTTTTCAATACCAATATAATTTATGTCAGGATTTTCAGTAGCAAGTCCCATGATAAACTGTCCCTTGCCCATACCTATTTCAATATGGATGGGATTGTCATTTTTAAATATATTTTTGTTCCAAAGACCTTTGTAATCTTCACCATTAGTGCCGTCAGTCTGTATAGTATAAGGATTTTCAAGAATTTTTTCCTGAGAACCTTTGACATTTCTAAGTCGCATATAAAACCTCCAGTAAATATTTGTTTAACATTAGATTTTGTTGTCAGCGTGTATTCTACACAATAGTACAAAAAAAGAGGGGATAATGCAAGGATATTCTGCTATGGAATTATTTTTGCTGTTACTACTTTGACGCAGAGATTGATATAAAATTTCCGACTCATGGACGGCTCTCTGCCTCTAACGCCATTCGCTGAAAAGTTTATATCAATCTCTGCTGTTTATATATGCTTTTCAAATTGAAAATGAGAAAATAATCAATAATACAATGAATAGGCATAAAAAATTAAAAACAGTCTTTTGTGAAAATAATCAAAAGGACAAAATTTATAAGTAAACAGTTTTTTGTGAGAATAATCAGGAGAAAAAGATTTATCGGTAAACAGTCTTTTATGAGAATAATCAGAAGAAAAGGATTTATCGGTAAACGGTCTTTTTGTGGGAATAATCAGAATAAAAAGATTTATATGTAAATGGCCTTTTCGTGAGAACAATCAGAAGAATAGGATTTGTCTGTAAATAGCCTTTTTGTGCAAAATAGACAAAAGAAAAAATTATGAGCAGACAACATTCTGTAAAAACAACCAAAATGAAAAGAGTAAATATGTGAAAAATGCAAATAGAAAAGCTGGAAACATTATGTTACTATATGAAAAAGATTTGAGTTATCATATTAATTCTAAAATTGATACATCTTAAAATTGCGAAAAATGAATTAGATAAAAGTGATTTTATG
>JBNMLR010000135.1:0-6019 GCA_050874945.1 Butyribacter sp.
ATATTATTTTTTAGCAAATCGGTTTTAAATCGTTTTTCGCAAGGTACATATTTGTTTTAATCAGAGAATATTTATTGTGAAGCGAGAACATAATATAGGCATCACGCTTGTTTCGTGCATACAGGTCCTCGCAGTGTCCGTAGTACAGAAGATGCCTTGTTTCATCAATGCTTAGTGGAAATGAAAAGGCAAGAAGAAGCAATAAATCTCTTGATGGTTTCTTTTTTGTGCCGTTAAAAATCTGGTAGCCGTAGACCGGGTCAATGCCGGCTCTTGCAAAAATTTCTTTCTTTGAAAGATTATATTTTGAGAGCAGGTCGTGCAGATAATCTGACAAAGTCATATCCACTATTTTATCGTTGAAGTCATTTATCAGTTCGTCAAAATCATTTTCGTTCTCAGATAGAATTTTATTTTCAAGTTTTCGGGTGGTATCAGTCAAGACAAAGTCTCCTTTCGCAAATATTTATTTTATGGTAAATTCAAAGAGGTAGGCAACATCACCAAATTCAAATATATAGGTGTAAGTCCCAATTTTTTGGGATGCAAAAAACTGTTTTGATATTATGATTGCATCATTTTTTAGTTTTATATATTTATCTGGTATTTTTTTCCCGTCTTTGTCGGAGATGTATTGCAAATGGTCTTTTGCATCATTCCATGTAATCCCTATTTTTATATCATTACTGTTTTTTTTGCTTACGGTAAATTTTTTCTGCGAAAATTTTGGTTCTATATAAGGGTGTTCTCTGACAAATACAAGGTAAGAAAATGCATCATTTACAGGAACTTTCTTATTTTTAGTATAGTTTATCTCAAAATTTTGGTCATCACCGTTTTTATATTTTTTTAAGTATTCCTTTGATATTGTAAGAATATGGCTGTCATAGTCTATATGCCAATATTTTTTAGGAATTTTTTTGTGGGTTTTAGTATTTGTAATATTGAGAATTTTCCTGCCAAAGCAGTTTACAAGCCGTACGTTTACATCAGCAGGCGTACCTGTGTAAAAATAGCAATAACCCGGCATTGGTTTTAATGTACTTTGTCCGTTGGTGTCTTTTATATCTGTTATTTTATCTGTGACACATATATTTAAACTGATGATAAATTTTTTGTAGTTTATCATTAGTTTATAAGTTGTATCAGATGAAAGTGTCTTTATATAATCGGCAGATATGACAACAGCTCCGTCATTTTCTTCAGACCAGTATTTTTTGTCAATGCTATCATTACGATAAGAATTGACTGACTGAATTGAGACTGAACTTGCGTGAAGTCCCTTTGACATATCAGTTTTTATCTGGATAGGTGTGCCTTTAGGATCTGATTTTAAGAAATACAGGAGGGAAATCTCATATTTCTTACTATCTGAATTATAAAAGTCTATATATTTTGTCGGTATCTTTTTATCTGATGAATTGTTTTCCTTTGATGCCGCTATAGTTGGTGCAGGTGACGGAGTATTTGGCATTTTATTTTTTGAGTTCATATTCCAGACGATGGCGGCAAGCAGGACAACGCAGGCGGCAGCAGTAATCCTGCCAATATTTTTTACAAACCTCTTTGACTTAAAATATTTTAACTCGTTTTCAAGTTGACAAATATCAGAATAACGCTTTTCAGGGTCAAACATTGTGCATCGGTTTATTATTTTTCTTATTGAAGCTTCATATTTTATAGTGCTTTTTGATGAATTTTTATTTATATTTTTGTCGGTGTTTATCCCGGCATTATTTTGAGGAAGTGTCTCATGAAAAAATAACTGGTACATGATAGCACCGACTGAATAAATATCACTTCTTGCATCAGTCTGCGAAAAACCGTACTGTTCAGGTGATGCGTATTCAAGTGTACCCATTATGACCGTATCGTGGGTGGTGTCTTTTTTGTAGTTTCTTGAAGCATCAAAATCGATTATCTTAAGCAGACCTTTGTCCGTGACAAGTATATTTGATGGCTTTAAATCCCTGTGAATTATCGCAGGGGTCGCTCCGTGGAGTGTTTTAAGTCCGTCACAGAGCTGCATGATAAGATTTATTATCTCATTTTCATTGCAATTATTTTTTTCTATATATTCATCAAGAGTAAGTCCGTCTATATATTCTTCCACAACAAAAATACAGTCCTCATCAAACTTTGCAGAATATATTTTTGTTATATGTTCGTTTGAAATTGACTGCAGTTGTTTATAAAGATTTATGTTGGCGGTGGCATCTTTTACATGGTCATTGAGGTAGATTTTTTTGATTACTACCGGCTCGTCGTATCCGTCAACTGCCGCAAGTGCGGTGTGTGATTTTTTTGTATGTTTGATTACATTTAGTTCTGTATATTTCATTTGTTTATTCTCCTCGGTAATTGGTACGGCTGATAAGTGCGTATGTCTGCATATGATTTTAATACTGTAAAGCAGGGGCAGAGCGTACCACCAATATCCGCTTAACATTTAATGTAGTGTGTTATGTTCGCGTTCCAGTTCAAGGAGAAGTCTTTTTACACTCCATTTTGAATTTGTCTTTGTAAGTACAGCCTTATAATCGACAGAAATCTTTGACTGACGCAGTTTAAAAAGAATTTTGTCAAATTTTTTTTCCGGAACATCACAAAAAATAATAAGACTTTCTTTAAAAAAGGCAGAACTGTCTGCTAAAGTTAAATCAGTTATATTTTCCTGTTTTGATAAATTCTTTGAAGCGAGTTTTTCAAGTGTTTCGTTAAAAAAAGCAGGAGAGACTGTTTCGACATGAACATTCATGGGAGAAACAAGTCTGCATATGCTTTTTGAGTCATTTATATTTATAAGAAGTAATTTTGCCATCTTCTTAAATCCTTTCATTATAGAAATCGTATCAGTACGGTACTTCTAATATTATACTTTTTTGAAAAACTTGTAAATGATATTTTTTGACACCATCAGGAAAGCAGCAGAACAGAGCACCAATATCTGTTTAAATAAGAAAGGACTTTGAAAAAATCAAAAATCCCGCTATTGTCTCGAATGAAACAGATAACGGGATTTTAAGGGATTTTGTTTAGTGGTAAAATCACTAGAGCTGTTGTTGTATAAACAAAAGTTTTGGCAGTTTGCTTTATTTAACTGTTACTGTTGTTTTTGCCTGTACTGAACTTGAAGCTTTGACAGTGCAGGTAGAAGTACCTTTTGCACTTCCTGAAAGTGTTACTGTAACACGCTTTTTGTTAAGTTTTCCTGAAACAAGTTTTGCTGCCGAACCTGATACTTTCCATGTAATAGTATCTGTTGTGGCATATTTTGGATTTTCAGCAGTAACTTTGTAAGTTAATTTCACTTTTTTGTTTGTCTTAACTGTGGCTGTACTTTTTTTAGCAGTTATAGTCTTTGCTTTATTCTGAACAAGGATAGTGTGTGATGTTGTCTTTCCGTCAGCTTTTATGTTGACTTTAACGGCTGCACCTTTAATGGCTTTTTTCTTGATTTTTACAGTTACCGTGTTCTTTGATTTATTTACGGTAACGGATGCCATTTTTTTCTTGGAAACTGATGCACTTACTGTTGAACTGTCTTTACAGGTATAGCTGATAGTTGTAGTTTTGCCGCGTGCCACAACAGTTTTTGAAGATTTTTTTGATGTTGTTGTGCTGTTGTCAGTTGTATCTTCTTTGTTAGAAGTGTCACTGTCAGAAGTATCTTCATCATCAGAAGGTTCATCGTCTGAGTCTTCATCATCAGAAGAACTGCTGTCGGAAGTATCTTCATCATCGGAAGTTTTGTCATCTGATTCCTCGTCACTTGAAGAGTTACTGTCGGTATATGTCTTTTTGTTTGATGTTGAAGAACTGTCGTCTGAGTCTTCATCGTCATCAGATGTATCACGGTCTGAGTTATGTTTCTTGTCATATGAAGAATCCTCATCGTCTGATGTATCATCATCAAAGTCATAATCACGGTCATGTCTGCTGTCGCTGTACTCATAATCATCTGAACTGTCATGTCTTGCTGCATGGCTTACTGATGTAAAGCCTGTCGGAACCAATGAAGCTGCTAATACAAATGTAAGAGAATAAGTAAGTATGTTTTTGATAAGTCTCATGTGTTTTTCCTCCGTTTCTTAAGTTTAAATATTAAACACTGTAATAATCTAAACATATAAATATGGTAAAAAATTGCTTTTTGTTTGTTAAAAAAGTGTCAGCCGCAAAATAACAGTCTGTTATATGAAAGATACAGTGACAGGCAGCGGCATAGTTATTTAAGGTATAAGAAAGATGCAGTGACAGGCAGGAAAATAGATGTTTGTTGTATAAATAGGGAGAATATGATTAGTAAAAATATAATATTTATATAGCAAAAAATGTAAAATATGACAAAAAATATGTAGAATGATACAAATAAAAAACATATGCTTTTAAATCTGATATAGTCTGTATTGTAAAAAAAATCTATACGAAAAGAGGAATAAAGATATGAAAAAATGTATGAATTGCGGATATACGACAATGAATGACACCGAAAGATTTTGTACCAAATGTGGTGCACAGCTCCAGTTAATTAAGATGGCAGCTCCACAGCAGAATGTAAATGCACAGGGACAGCCACAGCAGAATATGGGAAATGCAAATGTGCAGAGACAGCCACAGCAGAACATGGGAAATCCAAATATGCAGAGACAGCCACAGCAGAATATGGGAAATGCAAATGCACAGAGACAGCCACAGCAGAATATGGGAAATGCAAATGCACAGGGGCAGCCACAGCAGAACATGGGAAATGTAAATATGCAGGGACAGCCACAGCAGAACATGGGAAATGTAAATATGCAGGGACAGCCACAGCAGAATGTAAATCCAAACGGACAGATAATAAACAGGGAAAATCTTAATGCTGCCGTAGACGCAAAGTTAAATGCAGTTAAGGCAGGAGTTTCAAAAGCTGCACAGAAAGCAGGCGTGTCTGCGGATGATGTAAAGATTAAGGCAGAAAAAGCAAAGGCTAAGGCTGAGGAGGCATCGAAGAAACTTCCTTTTGAAGTGAATAAAAAGAGAATAATCGCAGCTGTTGCAGCAGTATTTATAGTATTTGTATTAGCATTTGCACTGACAGGAAATAAAAGAGCGTGCAAGAAAACAGTAAACAATATGTTTGAACAGCTTGATACAAAGATTATTAATACTTTAAACAGCAGTCTGCAGGAATCATTAGAGGTAGACCAGGATACATTAGAAAGTATCGGAGTAGCTGAATTTATGGATGCGTTCAATGACCCGTTTTCATATAAGATTAGAAAGGTTAAGATAGATGGAGACTATGCAAAAGTAGAATTGAAAATAACAAATAGAGTTAATGGGCATGATATTGTAGATGAATTAAGAGAAGCATTTGATGGCAATCCTGTTAAGACTATAACATCGCAGCTTGAGAATGGAAATACAAAGGGAATGGTTAAGGAAATATCTAAAAAAATTAAAAAGTATAGAAGTGCAGGAACAAAAACTACATATGACGGTGTTGTAAGATTGCAAAAGAAATATGGTGAATGGATGGTTACAAGTGTAAACAAGGATGTTTTGAGAGGTTACTATGCACAGGAGAAAGGTTCAAGTGTAAGCAGTTCGGAAATTAGTGACATCATAGGTGAAGCAAAAGAGAACGATTATTAAAATTGATTTTTAACTGATATGTCATAATGGAATGTAAAATAATTCCATATTAATGAAATGCCAGTTCCGGCAGATGCCGGTTCTGGCATTCTTTGATTTTACGCTTTTTGAAAAAATGATTTATATTTGTAATCTGTATCTGTCAGGTCATAAAAACTCGAAATTTTACATACTTTTCTGATTGTGATAGATTAAAATAGAGTTTATAGAATTATAATAATTTTTTAAAGTTTAGCCGTAAATTGACAGGTCGCAAAGCAGATTACAAATGTCCGCTTTGTTTATAAATAAATTTTTTATAAAATCCGGAGAAAACACTTGACAGAGAGAAGAGGAGAAATCATAATGGCCCAGAGCAGAGCAGAGCAGAGCAGAGCAG
>JBNMLR010000136.1:0-5999 GCA_050874945.1 Butyribacter sp.
CTATCAAGGAAGTCACTCACTTCTATTGCGTAGAGCAATAAGTAGTGGGTGGTGACTTGTTTTTATTTAGAGAAAGGGGTGAAAAAATGAACCAGTTCAAATTAACTTTTCAGTTGGAAAAACCGTTTTTGCCAAAAAATATGGAATCATTTACGATAAGTTTTTTAAAAGAAGCAACATTGAACTATTCAGAGGAATTTCATATGAGTCTTTATGATAAGAGCAAATCTATCATGAAAGGTTATACATTTTCGTATTATCTTCCGAATGCAAAGTTTCAAAAAGAACAGATTTCACTGGGGATGCCTTATTTTGAGGTGTTCTTTAGTGATGCTGACCTTGCGGAAAGCATACAGTTGCTCAATTCTTTTATGACTATGTACGGAAAAAGTTATCCGATGAACTGCAATTCTATGAAACTTGTGTCTATCGCTGCACAAAAACGAAAGGAGATAAAGGATTCAGAGATTGTTGTAAAAATGTTGAGTTCTCTTATCGTAAGGAGACATAATTCTGACGATAATTCCGATATTTACTATACTTATGAAGATGATGAATTTGGAGAAGTTTTGAGAGAAAATGTTAATTTCATGCTGAAAAAACTTGATGTACCGATTTCGACAGATGGTTTTTCGGTTGTTCCCATAAAAGGAAAGAAGATTGTTCAATGTGTGTTTGAACATATGATAGATGCTAATATAGGAATTTATAAATTGACGGGGACACCTGAACTTCTGAACTTTTTGTATATGGCAGGGTTGGGATGCCGAAGGTCAGAGGGACATGGTAAATTTGAAATCGTTATGTAGAGGGGAGTGAAATATTTGGAGCCAATAAAGATTACAAAAGGTGATTTTCTGAAAAATGCAGGTATTGTAGGAATGTACAATATGCTTCATGTTTTAAACGCAAGAAAAGGTGAGGATTTTTGGATTGATGAAGAAGAACAGGTACTCTGCATAAGTCGTGAGTTTGCATTAAATGCAGACTGGACAGATATGTACTTTAAGGCATTTGTAGAAATTTATGGTCCAATGTGCACATATCAGGAAATTATAAATAGGATTGAAAAATGTAAAGGAGTTATAGAAAAAGGAGATGGTATAGAAAAAAACAGCAGTTTAAAAGATGACTTGAAATACATTACAGATAAAATGTTGTCTAATAGTTATAAAAGTGGTTTTGCAAATATTCGTGACAAAATTGAAAATCCGGAAGTATATGAAAATCTTAAAAGTAAAAAGATAAATGTGAAAATGGAGTCTGATGAGATACTAAAAAGATTGTCAGAACTTGAAGATTTTTTGGAACAGCAATTGTGTAGGGAAACTTTTTGTATGAAAAGTATAATCTACAATTATATAAATCGTTTTTGGAATGGCAAGAGTTTTTTGCTTAGGGCAAATGCGGCAAAAGATATGCGTGAGATGTTTGAAAAAGATTTTTCAAAACCTTTAAAAGATTATCTGCAAAAATCACATGAAAAATCTAAGGAGTATTGTATTGAATGTAATACGCTGATAGACAGTAAAGAAAAGATTTCAATTGCCTTTATGAATGATATGGCAGATGACCTCTCAAGAAAGCGTTCGGCATTTTGGAACTGCAAAGTTGATGCGTATATATGTCCTTTATGTGCTTATCTGTATGCACTTGTTCCTTTGGGATTTCGTCTGGTTGGAAATAAGTTTGTTTTTCAAAATATAGATTGTAGTCTTAAGGCATTAATAGATTCTAATAAAACGGGAACGGTAGTATTGGAAAAAAATGCAAAGCATAGTGAAGAAAAGTATGCTACATGGGTTGCAAGGACTTTAAATACTGTATTTGAATTAAAGATTAGAGAGCTTAACAATATACCTGTGATACTAAGAGGAACAAATGCGGATGATACATATATTTTTAATATATTACACAAAGATATTCTGAATATTCTTAAAGATAAGAAGATAATGGGATATTTAAAAAAATTATCAAAACATCCAAATGTGAAGATAAAAAATGATTTTTTAAATGTGTATGAGAGTGCGATTCAAAACCTGATAAATTATAATAATCAGTACAGACTTATAAACAGGCTTATTAAGGCAAGTATTGAAACAGAAAGTATTTTTAGCAGGGCAGTGCTTGTGTTTAAAATGCAAATCAGAACATTTATTATTATGAGAGAGAAAGGAGATAACACAGAAATGAATGTAAAATCAATGGCAAATAGTGGATATAAATTAAGAAAAGCAATTTTAGCCGCAAAAGGGGTAGAGCCTGATGCTGATGAGTGTATGAGAGGAACGATTTACAGACTTACAAATGCACTTTCTGTAGGTAATAAAGAAAGATTTATGGAGATTATTATTAGATTATATACATCAAGCAGACTTAATGCGCCAAATGGTTTTGTTGATATGCTGCAGGATAGAGAAAAATTTAATCAATATGGATATGCGTTTGTTTTAGGACTAAAAGGAAGTCATTATGGAAGTAAGGAGGAAAACAAAAATGGATAATAAAGGTTTGACAATTACTATGATTTTTTTAGCAGAAAGTGCTAATTATGGAGAGGGCATCGGAAATATAACTACACTTAAAAAAATGACAAGAGGAAATTATGAACAGTATTCATATATTTCAAGACAGGCTATGAGATACAGCCTTGTAAGGCAGTTGAAGTGGGATAATACACCTGTTGACGGAAAAAGTGGTGTTGTGCAGTTTGCACCATCAGCGACAATTGAAGATTATCCTGAAATCGACCTTTTTGGATATATGAAAACAACATCTAAGGAAGATGGAAAGGGAGAAAAGGGTGGAGCAGCAACCAGAAGTGCGGTAGTAAGACTTAGTAATGCGATTGCTCTTGAG
The DNA here is from genome assembly GCA_050874945.1 of Butyribacter sp. GTDB lineage: Bacteria > Bacillota > Clostridia > Lachnospirales > Lachnospiraceae > Butyribacter. The sequence goes on from JBNMLR010000136.1 coordinate 2,860, forward strand.
CCGTATCAGAGTGACCTTGAATTTCTTACAAATATGGGAATGGCTAAGAGGGCAGGTCTGGATAATGCCATTGCGCAGAGTGAAATTCAGCGTTCATATTATACATATACGGTATCAATAGATTTAGATTGTGTTGGAGTGGACGGAGAAATATCTGTTTCGCAGGAGGAAAAAAGTGACAGGGTTAAAACATTATTAGACGGAATTGAATATCTCTATCGTGATATTAAAGGAAGACGAGAAAATATGAGTCCTCTCTTTATAATAGGAGGATGCTATGAGAGAAAAAATCCTTTCTTTGAAAATCAGATTAAACTTGACAATAATAAGTTAGGTGTAAAAAGACTGGCAGAGATAGTAACTCAGAGTGAAGATATTAAAGCTAATACTGTTGTAGGAGTTGCAGCAGATACATTTGAAAATGACACCGAAATTCGTGAAAAATTAAATGCTGGTACAATAGGGAAAGCATTTGAGCAGTTGAAAAAGGAAGTTGATAAATATTATGGAGAAAGCAATTAGTAGAGCAATAAGACTACAGTGTTATCAGACACTTGCAAATTATCGTAAACCGAGCAGTTTTATTATTAAAGAAACATATCCTTTACCGCCGTATTCTACAGTATCAGGAATGATTCATGCCATATGTGGATTTACGGAACTGCATAGATTGAGAATAAGTATTCAGGGATGTAATCAGGGAACAGTTTCAGAACTTTATACAAGATATTCTTTTAACGCAGGCAGTAAATATGAAGCGGGCAGGCATCAGATATGCGTGAAAGACAATGATAAGGAGTATGGTGTTTTTAAAGGAATTGCAAATGTGGAACTTGTCTGCGAAAACAGAATGGTTATACATATTGCACCGGAAAATGATGAAGATTTTGACATAATCTATAAGTCGCTTTTAGCACCGAAAAAATATCCGGCATTAGGAAGATATGAAGATTTGCTTGATATTGAAAGTGTTGATATTGTCAATATTCATCAGGAAGAAGAAGCAGAGCCTAAGATGGATATTTATATACCGGTTGGGAATTTTAAGGATGATGAAATCAGGTCATCTACAATTTATACACTTACAAAGGAATATGAAGTTATTAAAGGTGTAAGAAGATGGAAAAAAGATGGTGGAAAAGTAAAGGTATATTATTTTCCAAAGGGAGAAACAGTTTTTGATGCTTATGTAGATGATTATGAGGGTTGCGAAACAGTTGTTGCGTTTGCTTAGGAAAAAATAAAATATAATGTTGTTGATGTAAAAAAGGTATTTTTATTCTTGCATAATAAATTATATTATGTGTACTTTTTATAAAATAAATATAATAGATACATTTTGGGAGAAAGATTTTATAGGGGGATGGAAATGAATTTCTACGCAAAATCAAAAAAGCACATATTAAAAGCTAATGAAAAAGAGAAAGTTGAGAAAGCATATTCAGATTTAATAGATGAAATGGGTGACATACTTTCAAATGTTGAGATTGTGGCATTGGAAAATGAGAGGAACAGTATCATTAACAATGTTTACGAAGAACAAAAAACACTTAGAGAACACTTAGACGAAACTGTTAAATGTACGGAAAAATTTTTTGAACAGTATGGAAAATATTTTACTGAAAAGGAAAAAAATCTTATTTATACTGCGTGCAGGTATCATGATGTTGGAAAGGCAAATCTTGTTTTTCAGGCAAATATATCTGATGAGGTTGACACAAAGTATAAAAATATAAAACAGGTGCCACATGGTTTTCTTAGTGCACTTACTTTATCATTGGATGAATTACAAACAAAATTTGATGACATAGCATATGATGATTTTAAATGTCTTGTAACGGCAGTTTATTATCATCATACAAGAGATGATGAATTTAATGCTGACGAAATAAGAAAATTTTCTGATAATTATTTTAAAGACTGTTTTAATGAGTTTAGTGAAATAAGTGACTGGAAAACAAAAATGGTAAATCGTGGTAAATATCTTTTTAATATAAAAAAGAATAATGGTGTTGGTATTGATGAAGATTTATGGCATGAATATATGCTTATAAAAGGTATGCTAAATAAATTTGACTGGACAGTAAGCAGTGGAAAAATTGAATCCGAGGAAAAGATTGATTTTGAAGAAAAGAAACTGATAAATAGTATTAATAAAAGATATGGAAAAAATCTGAGAGCGGTTCAGCAGTATATGAGAGAAAAAGCAGACAGCAATGTTGTCATAATCGCACCTACAGGTTCTGGAAAAACAGAAGCAGCATTATATTGGCTTAACGGAGAAAAAGGATTTTATACATTGCCGCTTAAAGTGTCCTCAAATGCAATATATAAAAGAATACGGGAAGAATATAATTTTAAAGATGTTGCACTGCTTCATTCGGAAAGTTTGCAAAAGTACATAGAGGACTCTGCTGATGAACAGGGAGAAGATAATGAGGAAAAGTCTGCAAAAGAGAAGTTTGAAAAGACAAAAATGTTTAGTGCCCCATTAACAATATCTACTGTAGACCAGTTGTTTTTATTTGTGTATAAGGCATTGGGAACGGAAATAATGGCAGCGACATTAAAATATTCAAAGGTTATAATAGATGAAATACAGTCATATGAACCAAGAATCGTTGCGGCTCTTATATATGGTTTAAAAACGATTTCACAGATGGGAGGAAAATTTGCTATTATGACAGCAACACTTCCACCTGTACTGCTTGATTTTATGAACAAATATGGATTGGTAAAAAATGAGACATATTGTTTTGGGGATTTTTCGGCAGAAAATGTGATGCAGAGACATATGATAAAATTATATGAACAGGAATTTAATCTGGAAGAAATCGCAGAGGAAGCAAAAAATAAAAAAGTGCTTGTTATATGTAATACTGTAAGAAAAGCACAAGAAACATATCGTTTGCTGGAAGAATATACAGACAATGTTTATTCATTACACGCAAGATATATTAAAAAGCACAGAAAAATGCTTGAAAAAAACATAATGCAGTTTTCGGAAAACAGAGAAAGTGTAGGTATATGGGTGACAACGCAGATTGTAGAGGCAAGTCTGGATATAGACTTTGATATACTTTATACGGAAACGTGTACCGCAGACAGTTTATTACAGCGTATGGGACGCTGCAACAGAA
>JBNMLR010000137.1:0-5982 GCA_050874945.1 Butyribacter sp.
ATATCCGAGTGCCTGGTTTCCGTTAAGCTTCTGCTTTCCAACCTTTACGTGTCTGTATTTCTTTTTTGAAATATAGTTTGTGGGATTTAAGTAGGTTGCTTCTGACTCTGTAAGCTCTACTTCAACTCCTCCTACCGAATTGACAATTTTTTCAAAAGCATCAAATCCTATTTCCACATAACCGTCAAGCTCGATATTAAAGTTCTGTGCTATCGTCTTGTAGAGAAGCGATATTCCACCAAATGAGTTTGGCGAATTTAATTTATTCGGGTCATGTCCCGGTATGTCTACAACCATATCACGCATCAATGTTGTAAGCTTTAACATTCCGTGTTTCATATCCATTGTTGCGATTATCATCGTGTCGGTAAGACCGCTCGCATCATAACCTTTTTCTTTTCTGTAATCATTACCGACTACAAGAATATTTACAATATCATCATCAGAATTAACTTCAATACCGCTTAAGTCTACATTCTTAAGTGCCGTATCATAATCCCTGTTGACATGATTTAATGTATTGTTAAATGTAACCTGCGCCTTAGCCACAAAAAATCCGGCTGCACCGCTAATTATTATGAGAAGTGATAATATAATCTTCTTCCACATATCTTCATCTTCCTCCATTCCGTAAAACAATCCAGCGTTACAAAATGTTATTTTACACGAAAACCGAATTTATTGCAATAAAATTCTGACTACTTTTTATTTCCATACTTAAATTCACCCTTACCGTTGTACTTAAATATGAATTTTTTCAAAATGTCAGCATTTGTGCTCCAGTCAGTCTCACTTGAGTTTGTCGAGAGAAGATATGCTCCGTCAGAGCTTGTCGTGAAATATCCCTCCATAGGTATCTGAAGCTGTTTTACATCAGCCGTTCCGAGAAATACCGTATCTTTCATAAGAGATATTATCTTGTCATTGTCAAGGTCAGTCTCAATATTAGAGAGAACCTTATTTCCAACTTCAAGCCATTTTGAAAGCGGCTGTTTCTTCATCTTTGCAAACACGGCACTGATAACCGTTCTCTGTCTCCATGTACGGCCGTAATCATCCGTAAGTCCGTTTGCCGTAACGACAGACTTTCCTATTACATCATGTCCTTTTCGTATTCGGCAGTATCCGAGTGCCTGATAACCGTTCAACTTCTGCTTTCCGACTTTTAAACCTTTACGGTACTTTTTCTTTCTGATAAAGTTTGTCTGGCTCAGATAATCTACTTCCGTCTGCGTAAGCTCTACTTCAACTCCGCCTATCGTATTTATCGCCTGCGTAAACGCATCAAATCCGACCATGACATATCCGTCAAGCTTTATGTTAAAGTTCTCCGCAATAGCCTTATATACGCCTTTTATGCCACCATCATTGAAACACTCATTTAACTTTTTATATGTTCCTGATGATGAAGAATAAACTTTCATATCTCTGAGAAGCGATGTAAGTTTTAATGATTTATGTTTTTTGTCGAGAGTTCCTATCATCATAACATCCGGAAGTCCCTCCTCAACAAAACCATTCCACTCTTTTCGGTGGTCATTACCTATAAAAAGAAGATTTACAATATCATTGTCGGAATCGACATGGATACCGCTTAAATCAACTGTCGATAATGCAGAATCATAATTTCTCTTTACATGATTTAATGACTGGTTGAACGTAACCTGTGCCCTTGCCGCAAAATAGCCTGCCGCAATACTGATAATAAGGCAGATGCTTAACAAAACCTTTTTTAATACTTTCTTCTTTCTTTTTTTATGACTTCTCTTCTTAAAACTGTTTCCGTCACTGTTTCTACGATTTTCTTCCATATACGCTCCCATTTACTCACAGATATTTTATTATGATGTTGAAAGTCAAACGATATTTCCAAACCTCCGGCTTACTGTTCAAACCGATGGCTCACTGTCTGATTTTGACTTTTGCACCACATCATCTGATTTTATTTGTTATTTTTTACCTTTGAATATTATATAGGAGTCTTTCTCATAATGCAATAAATTTACGCAATTCTTAAGGATATTGTAAAATTTGTCTTTACAACTGTCTCAGTTTTTTTATAGCTTCGGCTATCCCACCGACTTCATCATAAAGTCCCTTTTTTACGGCTTCTTTTCCGACGAGTATAGTTCCGAGGTCCCTCGACAATATCCCCGGTGTCACCATCATCTTTTCAATCTCTTTTTTCTCAATCCCGCTGTGTTTCGCGATAAAATTCGTTATCCTCTCCTGTATAAGCTGAAAATATTCATATGTCTGAGGTGCACCAAGCACCGTACCGCTCATTCTCACGGGATGTATGACAACCGTTGCGGACGGAGCTATGATGGTGTGGTCTGCGGCAACCGAAAGCGGTACCCCTATTGAATGGCTGTCACCTATTATCAGCGAAACGGTCGGTTTTGTAAGTGATGCTATCATCTCTGCCAGTGCAAGTCCGCACGAAACATCACCGCCGACCGTATTAATCAGAAAAAGTATTCCGTCTATATCCTCATCGCCCTCTATTGATACGAGCATAGGCAGCAGATGTTCATACTTAGTTGTTTTTATCTTCTCAGACGAACTGTTATGCCCCTCTATCTCACCGATTATCGAGATTACAAAGAAGTGTTTTCCGCTTTTTTCATCGTCAAGTTCAATCATTCCATATTCTCTTATATTATCCATATTCCCCTCATTTCTGCACACATTTTTCTAAGATTTGTGTCAAGTGAGCACAGACACAAATCTTGTGTGTGAAAAATCGGATTTTCGACGCTAAAATCCATTCCTGTGCTGCCTTTTACACAATAAAAGTATGTGCAGTTTTTTCTAAAAAATCCGCCGCAAATCCATAAACAATAAAAAATCCCCCTTAAACAGATGATACATTCCGCCATCTGTTTAAAGAGGACTCTTTTTCAGACTGAGATACAGTTAATCCTGCATCTTATGTCTGCCTTTAATATAACTTTTATTTTTATTTTACTTTGATAGTCTTTTTAACCGTATAATACTTTGATTTTGTCACTGTAATAACTATCTTTGTCTTTTTCTTAAGTTTCTTTGAAACCGTAAATGTAAATTTCTTACCTTTTACTTTTGCTTTCTTATTCTTTGCACTGCCTACTTTAACCATTACTTTTGTTCCTGATACAGAAAGTACACCTGTTATCTTCTTAGTGTTTTTCTTTGCAGTAACTTTTTTAACTGACATTTTTTTCTTTTTAACGGTCGGTTTCTTAGTTGTCGCAGGTGTCTTTGTCGGACTTACCGTCGGTTTTGTCGTCGGTTTTACAGTCGGTGCTGCTGTCGGCTCGGTCGTAGGTTTCGTAGTCGTATTGTTATTGTTATCTGAGCCGCTGTTGTCCGGTGTCTTTGTCGGTGCAGCAGTTGCCTGTTCCGTCTGCTGTGGCTCACTTGTTGTCTGCTGTGGTGCTTTTGATGTCTCTGCAGGCGATGGTGTGTCTGTAGCTTTTACATCCGGCTGTTTCGTGTCTGTTACAGGTGCTTCCGTCTGCTTTGTATCATCATCCCCTGTCACCGGTGACGGAGAAGGTGAAGGTGAAGATGTTTCCTCAGCTTTCTTTACCGTATCGGCATTTATAACATTACATCCGAGTGCAGATACCTCTGACTCCGTAAGTGCCCTGTCAAATAATAATACATCGTCAAGTCCGCCCTTAAAGCAAGCATCCCAAGCATTAACTCCGAAGTAAACTGCGGCACCTGATTTTTTCATTATGTCTTTTGCAACATTTCCCTCAGATACGATTTCTCCGTTCACATAAAGTTTTCCTGATACAGTTCCGTCTTTTGTACCCTGTTTAGTTCCGTCAACGGTAAGTGTGACTGTCTGCCATTCTCCTGCCGTATAAGCATTTGATACCGTTGTCTCGATATATCCTGCCGAATCATGTGTCCATATCTTTCCGTCAAGCGTAAGATTGAGCCAGTATTCAGGACTGAATGTTCCTGCCGAGAGTGTAGGATTATACTTATTTCCGACTTCTGACGGTTTCATCGCAAAACTGATGGTATAACTCTCACCGAGTTTTGACGCATCATCAAGAAGTTTAAGTCCGTATGTTCCGTCCATTGACAGTGCCTTATTTGTATTTCCGTCCGTGTAAATATATGTCTTGCCTGAGATTACCGCAGGTACAAGAGCTTTTGAAACCGCTTTTGCTCCATCAGTATTATTTTCAAATCCAAATGCCTTTACAAGATTTGCCGAAAGGTCAAGTCCCGTATAATCAGTATTTACGACAAGTGTGTACTCTGATACAGTCTCAAAATCCTGTGCATATACTTTTATCTTAACTTCTGTTACTTTTCCGTTTGTCTTTATCTTTTTATTTTCTGTTTCATCTACTACATCTGAGCCTGCCATCACATATCCGCCTTTATCCGAGATATTAAATTTAACCTCAGGTACTTTGTCATATGTAGTGTTTATCTCTATCTTACCCTCTTTATCAGGTGTGAGAGTCTGTCCGTTATACTCGACTGATGTAAGCGTGTTTGCAGTTCTGAATGCCCTCATCAGCGAAAGTGACTTGCAAACCCTTGCCGAGTCTTTATCTCCGCCTGAGAATGTAATGTTTATGACTTTCTTTGTAACTTCCTGTTCATTCTCGATAACCTTTAACTCGCTGATATTATTCTTTACGACATCAGCAGGAATCTTATACATCACCTGATAATAATCTTCCCTGTCGGCATTGGCAAGTGTTATGTTCTTAACTTCAGCCTTTGTGCTGTCAAGTATCTCATCAGCTATAACGCTTTCACCGACTGTTATCTTCATAGGCTTTCCGTCATCTTCTTTTGCGTATGTCACAAGAAGATAATTATCCTCGCTCTCATCTGCAATCATCTTATATGTAAATGAGCCTGATGCCTGTGCATATCTTGCTAAGTTTGGTGCATCTTCCGCAACGGAACCGTTGTCGATAAGTCCGTCCATGGTCTCATTGCCGTCAGCAAGAGTAAATCTAAGCTCATACTGACCTCTGCCTAACTGCTCAATCTTATCGATAGTTGCATCTTCTATTCTGTTCTTCTGCTTTTCATCAAGCACTGCCTGGCTGCTTCTTCCATCGGCATCAACATAATATGTCCAGTAGATACCATAATTTTCCTCATCCTGATTGTAATGAGTAGTAAATACATAATCCACATTTGTGCCGTTTAATGTGAAGTTCATCGTTCCATCCTGTTTTACAAGGTTTTCATTTATATTTGCGATAAACTCATCTACAGTATCGGCATTTGTGATACCTATCGTATCGTTTGCAACTGCTTTTGCACTCGGCACTGTCACTGAAACACCATGTGAAGTTGTTGACTGTTTAGATTTTCCGAGTTTTGCACTGAGTACATATGGACCGTATTTAAACGCATATGTATCTTTCCCGTCAGCAAGATTGTATGCCTTTACTTCCATAGGAAGTTTTATGCTAAACTCTGCTCCTGATTTTATCTTATCATTAGGGATAACGATATATCCGTCTTTTACTTCATAATCGTATTCTTCATCGCCGAATTTTACTGTTGCTTTACCGTCTTTTACCCAATATGGCATACGGAGTTTGAGATTAAATGTAATCTTGTCACCACTCACTTTAAATGTCATTGTGTCGCTCTTTGAGAGGTCACCCGTCTGCTCAATGACATAGCCGTCACCTGTAGCTTTTGACGCAAGATACTGGTTTACTGCGATAACATTTTTGCCCTTAAAGTAAATGCTGTCCTGAAGTTTTGTAAAGTTTTCCATTCCTGAACCCGTACAGCACCAGAAACTGTTTTCAAGTGTTCCAAAAACTTTCTGATAACCGCTCGCCATAGGCTGGAAATACATTGTAAGACCTGTCTTGTGATCCTGTGATGACATAATGGCATTTATAAGTGTTGTCTCATAATAATCTGCATATTTTTTGTCACCTGTTATCACGAAAAGTCTTCTGCTTAATTTGAGCATATTGCAAGTGTTACAGG
>JBNMLR010000138.1:0-5914 GCA_050874945.1 Butyribacter sp.
GAGTGGATTTGTCGCAGATTTACAAGAAAGCGACAAGAAAACTTGGTATGGTAAGAGCAGAGAATAATCAGGTGTTTAAATATAAAAACAAAAAGAGCGACATGGTTAAGCAGTACGCTAAAGTGCCTGAAACGACCAATAAATAGAACTATTATCGTTGCCGGATGCACCGTGGGTGTGGACGGTAAACGATTGTCAGATGGGTAGAGGTTTGTTGCAATGGACAAAACGAAGTTAAAAAAAATAAGACGAAGAAATATAAACAGATTAAGACGGGAATCGAGAGTAAAACTGGTTATTGCCATACTGCTTATATTCGCACTTATTACGGGTGCCGGTGCCAGAGTTATATATTTGAATATAAACAAGGGAACAGAGTATAAAAAAGAAGTTTTGTCTCAGCAAAGTTATGTAAATAAGGTAATTCATTATAAAAGAGGGGACATTGTCGACAGAAACGGCAATACCCTTGCTAAGAGTACCAAAGTATATGACCTTATATTAGAGCCAAAGCAGGTGATAGAGGCAGATACAAACAGACAGGCGGGGGATAAGGATGCTGATGCATCAAAAAAAGCAACCGCAGCAGCTTTAAAAAAGGTATTTGGTATCAGCGAAAAAACTTTTTATTCAATTTTATCAAAAAAGCCAAATTCTATGTATTATCCGATGAAAAAATATACATCAATCCATAGAAAGATCGTTGAAAAATTTAATAAGCTTGCAGAAGAGAACAGCGATATAACAGGTGTGTGGTTTGAAGAAAAATATATAAGAACTTATCCATACTCTGAGGTCGCAAGTACGGTACTCGGTTTCTGTTCTTCCGACGGAAATGGTCTTGGTGGTATTGAAAGCTGGTACAATTCAAGTCTTAACGGAGTGAATGGTAAGAGTTTTGGTTACTATGATTCCAATCTTAATCTCATAGAAAAAGTAAAAGAAGCAAAAAACGGAAATAAAGTGGTATCGACCATAGACATAAATGTGCAGGGTGTGCTGGAAAAGAAAATGAAAAAATTTCAGAAAGATACAGGCTCAAAAAATATGGGTGTTATTCTTATGAACCCTCAGAACGGGGAAATATATGCGATGGCAGATTATCCGAGCTATAATCTTAATGACCCCAGAAACCTTTCGGTGAAATTTTCAAAGTCTGAGATAGCAAAAATGTCATCAAAAGAAAAAGGTAAGGAATTACAGAAATTATGGCGAAATTTCTGTATCTCCGATGCGTATGAACCGGGTTCGACTTTTAAGCCGATTACGGTTGCGGCAAGTCTTGATGAGGGTGTGACATATGACGGAAAACATTATCATTGTGACGGAGGTCAGAAGATAGGACCTACATATATAAAATGTGTGGCATATTCTAACGGAGGTCATGGAGATATAGACCCGTGCAAGGCTTTGATGAAATCGTGTAATGATGTGATGATGCATATGGCGGCAGATTTAGGTGCGACTAAGTTTGCAAAATATGTCAGAAGTTTTGGCTTTGGCTCAAAGACAGGCATAGACCTGCCGGGCGAAGCTGAGGGCGGTATATTCAGCAAAGAAAAACTGCATCAGGTCGAGCTTGCAACTTCAAGTTTTGGACAGGGTCAGACTGTTACGATGATTCAGCTTGCATCAGCATTTAGTGCAGTTATAAACGGCGGAAATTATTATCAGCCTCATGTTGTTAAGGAGATAGATTCGGAGAGTGGAGCAGTTGTCTCATCAAATGACAACACGCTTGTAAAAAGAGTTGTCTCGGAAGATGCGAGCAAACTTATAAGAAAATATCTTGAAAAGACTGTTGAGGATGACGAGGGTACGGCAGGCCCTGCAAGAGTAAAGGGGTATGTTATCGGCGGAAAAACGGGTACGGCTGAGAAATGGCCGAGAAACAAAGGAAAGTATCTTGTTTCGTTTGCAGGTTTTACACCGACGGATAAGCCGGAACTTATGATATATGTTGTTATTGATGAACCTCATGTTGCAGATCAGGCACATAGTACATATGCTACCGAGTTTGCGAGTGAAGTTCTTAAAGATGTTCTTCCGATGTTAGGTATATATAAACAGACAGGTAAATCAGACAGTGCGAAAAAAATCACACTGCCGTCAACAAAAAAAGGAAATCAGCTTCTTGAAGTTCCAAAGGGAGGATTTTCTTCAAGAGATTATAAAGTTGCGAAAAGTAAAAAAAATAACGGATAATTTGTTTTTTAGTGCATAAAAATTCGTGTCTGTAATACAATACTTTATAGCCATATTCAAAAAGAGGACTGACTATGAAGTATTGCAAGACACCACAAAAGCAACGCCTGTTATTTGTATTTGCCGTGATATGTTTCTGCTCGTTTTTGCTTATTGGCAGACTTGTTTATCTTATGATATACCGTGCTGACTATTATGGAAAAAAGGCGAAAGCAGTCCAGCAGAGGGAGAGAAGTATCAAGGGAAGCAGGGGCAGGATATTGGACAGGAATGGAATCGTTCTTGCCGGAAACAAATCCGTCTCGACTATTTCAGTGATACATAATCAGATTAAACAGCCGGAGAAGGTGATAAAAAAACTATCAGAAATTCTTGATATTGATGAAAGTGAGATAAGAAAAAAGGTTGAAAAGGTTTCTTCAAGGGAAAAGATAAAGTCAAATGTTGACAAGGAAATATCCGACAGGATAAGAAATCTTGAACTTGACGGAGTCATGGTTGACGAGGATTATAAACGCACATATCCTTTTAATAATATCGCATCTAAAGTCATCGGTTTTACGGGTGCAGACAATCAGGGAATTGTCGGACTTGAAGTAAAGTATGACGATTATCTGAAAGGAAAAGCAGGATATATACTTACGACTACAAATGCACGCGGCATTGAAATCGACAAGAGGGCAGAGGAGAGAGTAGAGCCTAAAGCGGGCAAAGACCTTTACACAAGCATTGACATAAATATACAAAAGTTTGCCATGCAGGCTGCACTTAATGTGATGGAGGCAAAAGATGCTAAAAATGTAAAGATAATCGTTATGGACCCGAATAACGGAGAGATTTATGCCATGGTAAATGTGCCTGAATTTAATCTTAATGAACCGTACAAACTAAACGGAAAGAATAAGACCAAAAACATAAAAGAACTGAATAAGAGATTGAATGAGATGTGGAGAAACGGCTGCATATGTGATACATATGAACCGGGTTCCGTGTTTAAGGTATTTACGGCTACGGCTGCATATGAGCAGGGAGTTGTCAAATTGACGGACACCTTTAATTGTCCCGGTTATAAAGTTGTGGCAGACAGAAAGATAAGATGTCACAAGACTACGGGGCATGGGACGGAAACATTTGTGCAGGGAGTCCAGAATTCGTGCAATCCGGTTTTTATGGAGGTCGGACAAAGACTTGGTGTCTCAAATATGTTTAAGTATCTGAAGAAGTTTTGCATACTCGACAAGACTGGAATAGATGTTCCGGGTGAAGCCGGTACGATAATGCACAAACAGAAAAATGTCGGTGAGGTTGAACTTGCGACTATGTCTTTCGGGCAGTCGTTTCAGTTGTCTCCGATAAGGATACTTACCACGATAAGTGCCGTTATAAACGGGGGTACGATGATAACTCCGCATTTTGGAGTGAGCATAGCGGACAATTTGGCACAGAAAAAAACAAATATCAGATATGCTTCAAAAGAGAATGTCATATCAAAAGAAACATCAGATGTTATGAAAACCGTGCTTGAAACAGTCGTGTCTGAGGGCGGTGGAAAAAAAGCGGCGATAGAGGGTTACAAAGTCGGGGCAAAGACGGGAACTTCGGAAAAACTTCCAAGAAGAAGCGGAAAGTATATTGCTTCATGTATGGGATTTGCTCCTGCAGAAAATCCGAAAGTCATAGCTTTGGTACTCGTAGATGAACCGTCAGGAATTTACTATGGAGGAACTATTGCAGCTCCTGTAATATCTAAACTGCTTGACGATATATTACCATATGTTGATGGGAAAAATGATAATGGGTACAGTGGAAATTAAAGAATGGAGAACAAAATGACATACACATCTGTATTTTTTTCGATATTTGCATCTTTTGTGGTAAGTGCACTGCTGTGTCCTGCCATGATACAGGTTTTAAAACTCTTTAATGTCAATCAGCAGATAAGGGCTGACGGACCGAGAGGGCATCAAAGTAAAGCCGGAACACCGACTATGGGTGGACTTGTGATACTCATAAGTGCTGTTATGATAAATATTTTTGAAATAAGCATGAACCATGAGATGAGTCTGCTTTTGTTTGTTTTTTTAGGTTTTGGTGCCATAGGGTTTCTTGATGACTATATAAAAGTAGTCTTAAAAAGATCTCTCGGACTTACGGTTATCCAGAAACTTGTTTTGCAAAGTGTTGTGGCATTGTTGTTCTGTTATTATTATATGGTAAGGATTTCGGATGAATGTGAGATGCTTGTACCTTTTACCGGAGGACTTAGAGACGGTATTTATCTGACGATGCCTAAATGGTTGTTTTTTATTTTCATTTATATCATAATGGTAGGTACGGTCAACGGTGCAAATCTGACCGATGGACTTGACGGACTTGCGTCAAGCGTGACATTACTTATAGTGGTATTTTTTTCTATCGCAGCATTAAAAAGCGGTAGCAGTCTTGTTTTGTCAGGCAGCTGTGTTGCGGGAGCATTGATGGGATTTTTGCTGTTCAATGTTTATCCGGCACTCGTCTTTATGGGTGACACAGGTTCACTGGCACTTGGAGGATTTGTCGCCGCCATGGCTGTAGAGTTAAAAATGCCTTTATATATAGCAATAGTAGGGATAATTTATCTGGCAGAGGTTTTGTCAGTAATATTGCAGGTTGTCTATTTTAAGTTTAGTGGTGGAAAAAGACTGCTTAAGATGGCTCCCCTGCATCACCATTTTGAACAATGCGGCTGGCGGGAGACAACGGTTGTGGCATTGTTTTCAATAGTTACGACAGTTATGTGTATAGCTGCCATATTAGATTAAAACTGATAAGAGAATGAAGAAAAGGGGATAGTTATGCAATTTACAAATAAGAGAGCTTTAGTCGTAGGTACAGGAAAAAGCGGAGTTGCTGCTGTAAATTTATTAAATCATGTGGGCGCACAGGTTACACTGCTTGAGGGAAATGCTTCGCTTTCATCAGAAGAGATAATGAAAAGATTTCCAAAAGAAGCGGAATTTGACCTGATAATAGGAGAACTGCCGGAACAGAAAATGAACAGTATTGATTTTGTGATACTAAGTCCGGGCGTTCCGACTGACCTCCCGTTTGTGGTAAAACTTCAGGAAAACAATATACCGGTTTGGGGAGAGATAGAACTTGCATATCTTTGCGGAAAAGGAAAACTGTTTGCGATAACAGGAACAAACGGAAAGACAACGACAACGGCACTCACGGGTGAGATTATGAAAACATATTTTGAGAGTGTGTTTGTTGTCGGAAACATAGGACTGCCATATACGGAATATGCGGCAGAGATGAAAGACGAGTCGGTGACGGTTGCAGAAGTCAGTAGTTTCCAGCTTGAGACGATAAATAAATTCCATCCTCAGATAAGTGCGATACTTAACATCACACCAGATCATTTAAACAGACACCATACTATGGAATGTTATGTCGAGACAAAAGCAAGGATTGCCAAAAATCAGAATAAAGATGAGATATGCGTCTTAAATTATGAGGATGAATATCTTAAAAAAATAGCAAAAGATATACCTGCAAAGGTATTTTGGTTTAGCAGTGAGCATATACTTGAACAGGGTATATGGCTTGACGGTGAAAAGATTATGTATAATGACGGTTCAGAGACGATAGAAATCTGTACCATCCATGATATGAAGCTTTTAGGAAAACATAATTATGAAAATGTCATGGCTGCCGTTGCTATAGC
>JBNMLR010000139.1:0-5908 GCA_050874945.1 Butyribacter sp.
AATTAATCATGCAAAAACACTCCTTTGTTTTATTTATTTTGTCGTGATTTAATTATAACATTAGTGCAGTGTTTTTGCTTTTTTATTTTGCAAATGATTTAGTTTCTGAAAAAAATGGGGAAACTCAAAATTTTGTAATGCAAAGTGTAATAAATGAAAAACTGAACTGTTACATACACCAAAAACAGGCAGCTTTAAAATAAACTGCCTGCTCACCATAATATTATTTTTTATATCTGTAAATCATTCTCCCGGACTGCTTGAAATAACTTTTCCCGTATTCCAAAGCATAACTGTCCTTTTGGCAGCATCCAGCCTTTCTTCTTCTGAATGAAAATCAATCGTAACAGAATGACAGCCACATTCCATGCACATAACATAATAGCCGCAGCCACATTCTTCCTCTAATAAAGCTCCACCGTCACATAAAGGACAGTCATTAATGTCTAACATTTCTTCAATATTCATAGTTTACCTCTTTTCTTTCCGCTATCTTCGTAGCTACTGTATTTTGTCTATTGTACCACAAATTTGTGGGAAAAGAGAGTTTATTCTTTTGCATCGAATTTTTGAATGACAAAATCACTATTACAACTTATTTTATTTTCACTATTTTTTACAAGTTCTTCATAAATCTATCTTATCATTTGTCTAGCTGTTTTATGGCAGGATTGCATTTCAAAATTGTTAGTGCAGCAATCCCTGTTAATCCGGCAAGAACAAATATCAATCCTATTCCTGAACCGTTCTGCCGTCCAACAAGAAAAGTTATAATATTTTTACTTAAAGACATTTTCTTCATAAATGGTTCAAATATGTAGTCAGCCAACATACCACCACCTAAAAAACCTAATGGTGTTAATGCCTGCGTAATCATACCCTGTAAAGAAAAAACACGCCCCTGCATAGATGTATCAACTTTTTCTCTTATGATTATTGTCTGATATGTATGATATATCGGACTTCCAAAACAACCAATAAATACGACACTACACCACCATACAAGATTTCTTCCCATTCCAAACAATGTAATTCCAATCAAACACATATAACTACCAAAATACATTAATGGTAATTTTTTTTGTGGCTGTTTTATTACTGACAACAGTACACTTGCCACTATACAGCCTAATGCCATAAATGAAGAAACAATCCCAACTATTGTTTCATTATTATTTGTTCTCGCCAAAAGAAGTGGTGTAAACATACCGTCAAATGAAATTGCTCCTATAAATTCCAAAATACAATACATAAACAGAAGCATTAAAATCGGTCGATTTCCAACTACAAAGTCAATCCCTTCTTTCAATCCATTCCATATTTCTAAAAATGATGTTTGATTGTCAGAGGAAATTTCATCAGGTATCTGCACAACAAATAATAACACTAAAAATGCAAATACAAATGTGCATAAATCAATTATTAAAATCCATTGTAATCCCAACATATTAAGAATTGCCGTTGCCAAAATCGGCTGAAATATCCCAACCAATGCACTTATTGTAGATTGAATTCCACCAATTCTTGCATAATCTTTTTTATCAACTAATAATGTGACGGTAACTTGAAAAGCAGGATTTTGAAATGCATTCATAAATCCATTAATCACATTAACCAGACACAATACCCACAACTGTAAATCCCCAAAAATATAACAACTCAGAAGAATTACTGAACCTGCTGCAGCTATAGAATCGCAAATAAGCATAATTTTTTTCTTATTCATTTTATCAACAGCCGCTCCTCCTAAAAGACTCACAATTAAATATGGAACTGTACTGCAGATTGCCAGTAAAGATGCAGACATAACCTGTCCACTATTAGAATACATCCAAATAACGGTCGCAAATCCGGTCATTGAAGTTCCCAATTCTGATACAGTCTGACTAATAAAAAAAATCATAAAGTTATACATCTTGTTTTCTGTTTTATTCATATTTTGCCCTTTCATTTTTACAATTACATTATCCGGAATATGCTGCATTTCATTACAAAAGCTCATTTCTGTTTAATGTTTAATTATTATCTTTGTCTAACATATAAAGGCAAAAAATTGAAAGGCTGTGCTTTCCCCCGCTCGCCGACACGCCCACATAATAATCAGCCAGATACGGATACCGGCAGCCGTATCTCACCTTTTTTATATTTGCTTTTGCCTTTAAGCTCATTATATCAATCAACTGCGACAACTAGCTGTCGTAATTAGATAAAAATTTTTCTGCAATATTAATCAATTCTTTTTTATATTCCTCTGGTGCTACTACTTTTACACGATTTCCAAAACTTAATAAAAGTGCTTTCCATAAACGTTCCTTTGCCGGTACACTAATAAAAATCCTACACATTCCATCAATCATTTTCTCTATTTGACAATCCGGAAAATATTCTTGTATCAAACCACTTTCCTGTTCTTTAAAATGCACTTCTATATTTATTCAAGTTTTATAGTAATTTTGTTCGCTTTCTTTCATACGCCTTTCAATATCTCCATGAGCTATCGAAGACTTTCTGTCTAATATTTCAATATTTTTCATTCTTGCCACTTTAAAAGTATAATAGTCACCTTTTTCGCCATTGTACGCAAAAAGATACCATGCATACCATTTGTAATGTATCGCTAACGGTTCCATCGTAACATCAGACTCTTTGCCACTTGCATTTCTATAATGAAAAGATATATACTTTTTCTCTGTTATCGCATCTTCCAATATTTTATTGACATTTTGAACCTGTTGATTTTCTTTTGTTACTCCAAAATCCCAAAAAATCTTTTGTCCTCCTTCTTTTCCAATTATATTATTATATTTTTCAATTATTGAGTCTAATGTACGATTAGTATATGAAGTCGATAAACTTTCCAGTGCCTTGATAATCATCTGCTGTTCATCACTTTTAATATTTGTATTTCTTAATTTATATGTAGGTAAAATAGAATACCCGCCGTTCTTTCCACTATCTGAATATATGGGTATGCCGGAAGAAGCAATATTTACTATATCCCGCTGAATTGTCCTGACAGACACATTGTACTTTTCAGCTAAAGTTTTCGCTGAAACTTTGTCATGATTTAAAAGATAAATAATTATTTCAAGTATTCTATCAATTTTCATTTCCATCACCTAAAATGAAGTAATCCCTTGTCAAAAGTAAAATTTCAAGAAATCACTACAGTTTATTTCCTTTCTAAAAACTATGTTCCCATACACTATAATGTGAAATCAAACTTGACTTAACAAATTCTTCTAAAAAATTTTTTAACAACTACAGATTTAATTTCTTTTTCAAATGATTTATGACATTTTAGACAAAAACAACGGACACCGCCTATCCTGTTTTCAGACAGGATAGGCATTTTTTATTTTCGCTTGTTTCTCTTATCGAGAAAGGCAAGCAACGCTATAACACGACTACCAAAGGCACATAATAATGTTAGTATGCCGATGAAAATCGAAAGGATTTCAAAAGCTTGTCATTCACGCCACCGTTTTCGCTCCGCTACGGTCCATGCTAAACGGATGTCCACTTGACATCCATCCCCCTTCCTATGTATTCCGGCAAGCTGGTCATTCGGTATTGAACTCTCGGCTATGTAAAAATATGTATCCAAACTTTTCTATGAAATTCTGCCTAAATTAAAAACGCTATAAGATTTTGATAACTAAAAATGAAGTTTAATACATTCTTCTTTTAATATCATCAATTCATCTCGTATTGTGTTAAAAATATTGCTAAATTCCATACGATTAATCTCTTTTTGATTTCCACATTTTATCAATTCCATTACCAAAGCAGCAATATATTCCATATGACTATCGAAAGATTCGAATACAATCTTGTTCTGAACATAATAATAATAGACATCTAATGTACTATTAACATATTGCCGTATAGTTTCATTTACTATAGTGCCATTTTCTTCGTTTTCTTCGTTGCTTAGGCGTGTTGCTTTCGCATGTAATTCCAACGACAAATCAACTTTTTGCCTTAAAAGAGAAGCATACTCAAACTTAATATTTCTTGTAATTTGCCTCTTTTCAAAAATTTTCTGTAATATAAATATTATTATTCCATTGCAGAAAATCGGCACTAATAATAGTATCCAATCTTTTAATTCCATAATAATTCCTCCTATTCTATGTTATTAAGTTTCGCTTGCGACTTTGACTTATATAGATAGTATTTTTACAACAAATCCTTTTTATAAGCTATTGAAAATTACACTACAAAGTTCTGAATTTTTCCACCTATACTATGTCGAATTATTTTCACTGTAACTACTTTGACGCAAAGATTGATATATGCTTTTTTATTTTATGCAATGTCCCTTGCTAGTCCATTTGTTATTCCCGACTCTATTTTTACCTTTTCTAAATGTAAGCGGTATTATAAAGGTTACGGTCAAGAACATCTTCATTTTTTCAATCCTCATATTATAAAGTAGTAGTATTTATAACCCCTCTCCAAGTTCTGTATGCTATACTCTTGGAAATACTATGGATTTTTTTCACTCCTACCACTTGATGTTCTTTGAAAGGCTACTTCACTTGGAATGTTAAAGTAGCCTTGTATTTTTACTTTAATTCAATTTTGCTTTCATCTGCTAATATTCTACAACACATTCTCACACCATTTTTATCATACAGATACTGCTCAAATCTTAATGCATCTTCCGGTGTGATATTCCCTTCATAAGAGACTTTGAACAAATTTGTGCAAAGCACTGCTCCAAAACACCTGGTACACTCATTTGTTGCTCTACGTTCATTATTACTGTAAAGTACTCTATATTCTAAGTTCTCTGTCTCTGCTACTGATACCAATTCCTTGAAAACATCAAAATTCCTAGTATACATAATGTCCTTCCTCCTTTACTTCATAAAAACTTACTTGTCTAAACTTTGAATTGCATTCATTTTTAATGCAGTATTCACATAATCAATAAAAGATACTTTTTTGTTCAAGTAATCAGTTGGAATTATTTGTGCTATTAAATCGTTGAAATATGATTGAAATTTTTGATGGTAGGTAAATAATATATTTTCAACCTCATCTACAGTATATTCTTTCCGACTTAATATAGAAATATTCTTTCCTTGAACCTGCAACAGCATTGTTTTATCATTTGCTCCTAGACCAACAAAATGTATTGTTCCACGATGCTTAAGTGAATTATATAATGTGCGTAATTTTATAACATCTTTGTCATTATCGAAATCAGTCATAATATCTTTTATTTGTTCAGCTTTCATGCTTTTCTGAGCAATAGCACAATTCAGCTGTTCCAATAAGCTATCACGTTCACAATCGCGCTCCATTTTTTCATACCGGTTTTTAGAAAGGTACTCAAATGAAGCTGGTTGTATATATGCCCATATTACTTGCCAACTTAAATCAAGACATATTGCATATTCAATTACTGCATGAATTAAGAAATGAGTTCTGATATAAAGTTTGCTTATTTCATTATCACTGCACAAATCTCCATAGTTATTGTATCCAGCAGACATAAATGATTGTCGAGCGTTTGCGAATGCACTATACACATCGACAATTTTATGTGCCGCTGCAATAACTGATGGATCTGATTCTCCATATTTTGTATAATCAGTTTCAAGTGGCTCTAATTTTCCCCATTCATGAAAATTATTATCTTGTGCCAACAAAGTATAGTCCATGTACATTCTCCTTAATATTTGTCTGTATAGGATGTGTTCTCAACACCTAGTATAATAATGATGTAGTCAATAAGACTACTTGACCAACAAGTTTCTTTACTGGATAACAGAAGAAGGATTTCTCACTTCATCATATGTTATCCTAAATAATTATCATGTCTGACGGTTCCTGATAGACATCAGATAAAACATAAGGTATTATCTCTTAGGATAGGACAAAGAATGTTCAACTC
>JBNMLR010000140.1:0-5902 GCA_050874945.1 Butyribacter sp.
GGATAGAGAAGCACCTTTACAGATGGCGTTTGATGACTCGGATTTTGACAGGCTCTTTAATAAAATATCAGATGTAAGTATAGCGGCGTATCTTATAAATCCGCTTAAGGACAGTTACGGGGCTGACGATATAGCGAGGGATTATCTTGACATGACGATACCGTCATACAGTGAGAGATTTGGAAAGAGCAGGCTTTTAGAAATCGTATCGGAGATAGAGGATGATTATCTTAAGGAGAGTGCCGATGAGGAAAAGAATGTTGTGATAAACAATCTTTTGGAATATACGGGAGAACTTTCATATGTGGCGGTAGCAGGATATAAAAATCTTGAAAATACACTTGAAAAAACGGGAATGATGAAACTTTACCGTGAAGTTGAGATGCCGACGGCTTATTTCTTATATCAGATGGAGCGGGTCGGAGTTAAGGCAGACATAGCCGTACTTGAACAGCTTGCAAAAAAACTTGACAGAAAGATAATTGAACTTGAAAGCGATATATATGACCTTGCAGGTGAGGAGTTTAACATAAATTCACCTAAACAGCTTGGTGTGATATTATTTGAAAAAATGAAACTGCCGTTTGCAAAAAAGACAAAGACAGGCTATTCAACATCAGCGGATATTCTTGAAAAATTAAAGAAAGAAGACCCTATAATATCAAAGATACTTGATTACAGACAGTTTACAAAATTAAAGTCAACATATGCAGAGGGACTTGCCGTATTTATCGAGAGTGATAAGAGAATACACGGCAAATTTAACCAGATGATAACAGCGACAGGAAGAATAAGTTCGACAGAGCCAAATCTCCAGAACATTCCTATCAGAATGGAGATGGGGCGTGAATTCAGGAAAGTATTCAAGGCAAAAGACGGATTTGTATTCCTCGATGCAGATTACTCACAGATAGAATTGAGAGTTTTAGCTGATATGTCGGAGGATGAACATCTTATACAGGCATATAAAAACGGTGATGATATACACAGAAGTACCGCATCAAAAGTATTCCACACACCGTTTGATGAAGTCACCGATCTTCAGCGAAGAAATGCAAAGGCGGTAAACTTTGGAATAGTTTACGGGATAAGTGCATTCGGACTTTCACAGGATCTTGGTACAACGAGAAAAGAAGCGGATGAGATAATAAAGAAATACTTTGCCACATATCCGGCAATAAAGGCATTTCTTGACGAGAAAGTAGAAGAAGCAAAAGAAACAGGATATTCTTATACAAAATTTGGCAGGAGAAGACCTGTTCCGGAGATAAAATCATCAAACTTTATGCAGCGTTCATTCGGTGAGAGAATAGCAATGAACTCACCTATACAGGGAACGGCGGCAGACATAATAAAGATAGCGATGATAAAAGTTGCGAGAAAATTAAAAGAAGAAAAACTCAAATCAAGGATAGTGCTTCAGGTGCACGATGAACTGCTGGTGGAGACAAGCATTGATGAGGTTGAAAAAGTGAAAGAGATACTTATATCAAATATGCAGTCGGCGGCTGAACTTAAAGTTCCTCTTATTGCGGAAGTGGAGCAGGGGGATGATTGGTTTGAGGCACACTAACATTTGCAAAACTGCTTGCAGGCTGTGTTGATTGTGCAACTATAACAAATAATACCGCTGGCACGCTTTCGCTATGATGTCACTCGTAGCAGCACATAAAGAGTGAAAAGACTACTCTTAAGTGCTGACGGTGACAGAATGTCAGCTAACATTATTTGGTTATAGTTGCACAATCTAACTACAGTTTATGTGAGTTTTGCAAAGGCTTAGTGTGGTTATTATGATATTGAGAGGATTGAGATGAAAGTTATTGGTTTGACAGGTGGTGTCGGTAGTGGTAAGTCACTTGTGGCACAGATTTTAAGGGAAGAAACGGGTGCTGAACTTATCTTGACGGATGATGTTGGTCATATTGTCACGGATAAGGGTGGTAGTGCCTTTGAAGCCGTGGTGGAGAGGTTTGGTAAGGAAATCCTCTCTGACACGGGAGAGATTGACAGAAAGAAACTTGCGGATATAGTGTTTAATGATAAAAATGCAATACAGGATTTGAATAATATCGTGCATCCAAAGGTAAAGGAGTATATTGAGGATTATATTGAACAGAGAAAAGAAAAAGACGGCAATATAATTCTTGAGAGTGCCATATTGTTTGAGACGGAGTGCGATAAATACTGTGATGAGGTATGGTATGTGTATGTTCCGAGAGAAATAAGGATAGCAAGGCTTAAGGACAGCAGGGGGTATTCTGACGAAAAGTGCGATGCGGTGATGAAAAGCCAGAAACCTGATGAGTTTTATATAAGCAGGAGTGACAGGGTTATAAAAAATGACGGTTCTGTTGAGGAGCTTAAAAAGCAGTTGAAACGGATTTAGTTAAGCAAGATGCATCAAAAGCAGTGGATTTATGTAGCCCTCGGCGAGACTTCCGATAAGTATAAGTAGAATACTGAGCAGAAATAAGGGAAATTGTTTTAATAACAGTTTCCCTTTTTGTCTTGTTTCATCTAAGCAGTTTATTCTGTGAAGCTTCATTATTATAAACAAAAATGCAGGGACAAAGACAAGATATTGCGGCATAATGCAGCAGGTATAGTTTGCGATTCCTGCAAAATCGTAAAGTGAAATATTAAAATAAAGCAGGAGTCCGTTTGAAAAGCCTGTATAAACCGAAAAAACAAGGCAGTAATAACGCCACAAATCTGTCATTGAGAAAATAAAGAGCAGCATTACAAATTTAATGTTTCTGCTAAAGGACGAGAGGACTATCTGGTCTGACGGTATGTCCAATGATGGCAGGGCACTTATGGTTTCGCTGTAAATGGTTTTTAATACAGGCAGGATGATTGGATTAAAAAGCTTTCCGACAAGAGTACCCATAACCATACCTATAAAAAAGAATATGATAACCGTCTTACATATGCGTGGCATTGTCCTTTTTCGTATATTAGTTGTGGAAGTTTTATTCATTTAGCGATAACCTGCCTTTCATATTTATTATGATAATATATTGCTGCACAATTTACCGTGTTAAAAGTGCGCGGACTTTCTTAAAAGAGGGGGATTATCCCCTTACATCATCTTATGACAAACATTGAAAAATATTCCGGTTCACATTTTGCACACAACTTTTCCACTTGATTTTCACAAATTTACTGTAATATTTTGACTATAAAATATAAAGCGTATTGCGAATATCTTTGACAAGAATATGCTGGGACAATAAAGAAAAATCAGCGTAAGCAGACAGGAGGAAAAATGATGCACCGAAAAAGAAAGATTGCATTGACGATGGCAGTAGTGCTTGTTATAGCAGGTGTGGGAGTATATGGTGGAAACCGGATTTTAAAAAATAATTCATCTGAACAATCGGAACAGACAAAAAATTCAGATAATAAAAATATTGCCTCTGCAAAGTCGCAGAATAGTAATATATTGCAGGCAGAGGGAACGACATCGGGAGGAACGGACTATCAGCTATACAATCTGAATCTTACGGGTACAAGTAAAACAGGAGCATTGGAAGTAGAAAGTGTTTTGAAAAGCTCAGGTGATGAGGTGAAAAAGGGAGATGCACTTATAAAACTTACTAAAGACAGTGTTTCAGATACGAGAAAACTCCTTTACAAAGCGGTAAAAACTTACAAAAAGAAATACGCATCGGCAAAACTTGATTATGAAGAAGCGGTTTACGATGCAAAAAGTGACTATCAGGACAGTTTGTCAGCGTATTCATCAGCACTGCTCGATTATAAAGATAGTTTATCGGAATATACGGGAACGGTAAAAGAAGCGAAAAAACAGCTTGATAAAAGTAAAAAGATAATAAGTACATATCCTGAGAAGATTAAAAATTCAAAAAAGACTCTTGCTGT
Organism: Butyribacter sp.; assembly: GCA_050874945.1. Classification (GTDB taxonomy): domain Bacteria; phylum Bacillota; class Clostridia; order Lachnospirales; family Lachnospiraceae; genus Butyribacter. The sequence goes on from JBNMLR010000140.1 coordinate 3,889, forward strand.
AAAGCAGAAACAGTTAAGCAGTGTAAATAAAAAAATTAAAAAAGCAAAAAAACAGGTGGAGAGCAAAGCAAAAGTTCTTGCCACAAAACAAAAAGCATATGAACAGGCAAAACAAAAATATGATGAACTAAATACAGTATCGAGATATATTGGAGATTTCAGCCGTGAAAATAAAAGTGATATTTCGCAGCTGACAACAAATGTTGAGCAAAATCTTACATCGGCAAAAAAAGACATGGAGTCAAAGAACACGGCATATAGTAAGGCTTTGAAAGCGTCAACATCAGCGGAAAAGACATATGAGCAATACAATACAAAAAAAACTCAGTTGTCAAAGAGCATAAGTACACTTAAAAGTAATATTTCATCGTATGGAACTGATTACAAAAATGCAAAACTCAACCTGAACAACTACAGTTCAACATACAATCAGGCTTTATCAGAGGAGACTACAGGAAAGGTAAGTGCCAAAAAGACATATGATGAGAGCGTGAAAGCTTATAAAAATGCAGATACAGTCTACAAGGCGGCTATAAAATCGGCAAAAGATACATTACAGAAAGCAAAAGACAATTACACAAATGCGAAAGCAAGAGTAGTGGCATTTAACAAACTTATATCAGGAAATAATGTTGTGGCACAGATGTCCGGAACTCTATCAGAAATGTCATATGAAAGCGGAGATATGTTAAACAGTATGACAGCGGTAGCAGGTTACAGCAATGAAAATACACTCAGTATTGATGTGACCGTTGACCAGACGGATATAGGAAAAATTTCAGTAGGTGATGAGGCTTCGGTAAGTGTTCAGAATATGCCGCAGACGGTAACGGGAAAAGTTGCAGCTATTGAAACATCTTCATCATCGGAGAGTGTATCAAAAGTAACATATACGGTAACTGTTTCCATTGATAATTCGCAGAAAATGTTATCAAGTGGTGCTACGGCACAGGTTATCTTTAATCAGAATAATGAAGAAAATGAACAGAAAGGAAAATAAAAATGGCAGATAAAGAAAAAAAACAGGCAGCGGTAAAATCTAAGTCGCATAAGAAAAAGATAAAGAAAGCTATAATTTCCATAATCCTTGTTGTGTGCATAATTGTTATCGTGGTTTTTAATGTGAACAATAAAAAAGACGATACAAAGACAGCGACAGTAACTAAAGAGAACACGGCAAAAAAAGGAAACCTCACAGTGGGAATAACTGAGAGTGGAACAATGGAGATAGGCTCTATCACGCAGTCATATGAGCTTGATACATCTTCGGTGGGAACAAGCAGCTCGTCATCTTCTTCATCAGGCAGCAGCAGTTCAGGTTCTTCATCTTCAGGCAGTTCAACAAAAAGTGATACACAGGGGATGCAGAACATGGGCGGTGCAATGGGAATGGCAGGCGGACAGTCCGGTTCAGACAGCAGTTCTTCCACAACAAAGACAACATCTTCATCATCGGGAAGTGAGAGTGTATCAGACTCAGACCTTGTTATAAAAAAGGTGTGTATCACATCGGGTCAGAATGTAAAAAAAGGTGATACTATCTTAAAACTCACGACAAAGAGCGTTTCAAATGTGAGAAAGCTTTATAAGGCGGCGGTAAGTTCGGCAAAACTTTCATTAAAAGAAGCAAAAGTAGACAGAGACTCTGACAAACTTACGGCGGAGTATGAATATAAAGAAAGGATTGCAGCGGGCAAGAGTGCAAAGACCACATATAAAGCAACATTGCAAAGCCTTGACAGTGCGGTCGTGACGGCACAGAACAATTATAATACGGCAGTTTCGGGTATTAAGACACTTCCTTCAAAGATTAAAAAGCTAAAGAAAAAGATTAAAAAAGCAGGCGGAAGTACAACCGTATATAGCAGTACATCGACAAACCAGAATACAGGCAGTAATGCCGGAAATAATACAGGAAACATGAATGGTACAGGTATGGGAGATGATAAAAACGGAGGAACTTCGGGAACTGGTTCAAATGCAGGTACAACTGCAGGCTCGACAGGCAGTCAGA
>JBNMLR010000141.1:0-5898 GCA_050874945.1 Butyribacter sp.
GGAAATACGATTCCTTTTATCGCAAGATACAGAAAGGAAGCACACGGTTCTCTTGATGACGAACAGCTTAGAAATCTTAATGAGAGACTTACTTATCTTAGAAATCTTGAAGAAAAGAAAGCACAGGTCATTGCAAGCATTGAGGAGCAGGGAAAACTTACAGAGGAGCTTAAGAAACAGATAGAGCAGGCACAGACACAGGTTGTGGTTGATGACCTTTACAGACCGTACAGACCAAAGAGAAGAACAAGAGCAACAATAGCAAAAGAAAAAGGTCTTGAACCGCTCGCTGATATAATCCTTGAGCAGACTGCATCAGAGCCTGTAGAAAAACTTGCCGCAGATTATGTGTCTGAGGAAAAAGAGGTTGCTGCGCCTCAGGATGCCGTTTCAGGAGCGAAAGACATAATAGCCGAGATAATATCTGACAATGCAGATTATCGTATGTATATAAGAAACATAACGATGCAGGAGGGTCTGCTTGTATCTAATGCTAAAGATGAAAAAGAAAAATCGGTTTATGAAATGTATTATGAATTTCAGGAAAAACTCGACAAGATAGCAGGTCACAGGATACTTGCGATAAACAGGGGAGAAAAGGAAAAGTTCCTCACCGTAAAAATCGAAGCACCTGAGGATAGGATAATAACTTACCTTAAAAAGATGGTTATAACAAACGACAATGCAAACACAAATGAGATACTTGCGGACACTATAGAGGACAGCTACAAGAGACTTATAGCACCTGCGATAGAGCGTGAGATAAGAAATGAGCTTACTGAGAAAGCCGAGGACGGAGCAATAAAAGTCTTTGGAAAAAATCTCGAACAGCTTCTTATGCAGCCGCCTATTAAGGGAAGAAATGTTCTTGGCTGGGACCCTGCTTTCAGGACAGGCTGTAAACTTGCCGTGGTTGACAGTACGGGAAAAGTCCTTGACACGACGGTAGTATTTCCTACAGAACCTCAGAATAAGGTTGAGGAGACAAAGAAGACGGTTAAGAAACTTACCGACAAGTACGATATATCCCTTATATCAGTGGGAAACGGAACTGCATCAAGAGAGTCTGAGCTTATAATCGCTGAGATGTTAAAAGAGATAAATAAGCCGGTTCAGTATATCATCGTAAATGAAGCGGGAGCATCTGTTTATTCAGCGAGCAAACTTGCAACGGAGGAGTTTCCGGAGCTTAATGTCGGTGAGAGAAGTGCCGCTTCGATAGCGAGAAGACTTCAGGACCCGCTCGCCGAACTTGTAAAGATAGACCCAAAATCAATAGGTGTCGGTCAGTACCAGCATGACATGAACCAGAAAAAACTTGAGGAGACACTTACAGGAGTTGTAGAGGACTGCGTAAACAGGGTTGGTGTTGACATAAACACGGCATCAGCATCACTTCTTGAATATATATCAGGCATCAGCAAGGCAATAGCCAAAAACATAGTTATATACAGGGAGGAAAACGGTAAGTTTACAAACAGAAAACAGCTTTTAAAGGTTGCAAAACTCGGACCAAAGGCATTTTTACAATGTGCGGGATTTTTAAGGATAGAGGGCGGAGACAATCCGCTTGATGCGACAAGCGTTCATCCAGAGTCATATGAGGCGGCAGAAGCACTTCTTGAGAAACTTGGCATATCACAGGAAGAATTAAAAGAGATACAGACTGAGGCGGCAAAGAACATTGAGCATAAGAAAAAGGCACAAAATACAAAGCCTGAGAGAAAGAAAAAGAAGAAAGATTTTGTTGTCAAAAATAAAAATTCAGCATTCGGTGCGGCATTGATGAAAGCATTCGGTGACGGTGCAGGTATTGAATTTGAGGATGATGGAAATAATTCTAAAAACAGCAGGGACAATTTTTCAGGCAATGGCAAAAATGCCAAAAACAGCATTGAGTACCGCATAAAAGACAAGGCGAAGATGGCAGAGGAACTCGGTATCGGTGAGATAACGCTTACTGACATAGTAAAAGAACTTGAAAAGCCGGGCAGAGATCCGCGTGATGAGATGCCAAAGCCGATACTTCGCACAGATGTACTTGAAATGAAAGACTTAAAACCGGGAATGATACTTAAGGGAACGGTCAGAAATGTTATTGATTTTGGTGCATTTGTGGATATAGGAGTCCACCAGGACGGACTTGTTCATATATCTGAGCTTTCAGACAGCAGATTTGTAAAACATCCGCTTGATGTAGTCAGTGTCGGAGATATAGTTGATGTCAAAGTTATGAGCGTTGATCTTGAGAAAAAGAGGATTCAGCTTACAATGAAGATGAAAGGCTAATTTGTTTATGAAAAAATTATTTGTGGAAGTAAAAAATGGCGGCAAGATGACTTACAGCGTGAGTGATCTGAACAAACTTGACAGAATGTATGAGACAGAGGTTTTTGAGAGAAAAGAAAAAAGGATAATGTCACCTTTCAAGAAAGAGATGCAGAAAAGTTTTCAGGCACAGGTCAGAGATTATGCATTTGAAAAAATTCTCGACAGGCATCTTTACACATTTAAATATATGCTTGTTATACCAAATCCATATGGACTTGCAAAACAGACGGCACTTATTTTATTTAATTCTTCAAAAGAATGTAAAGTTGTGTATAGAGTTATCGGTGACACTCCGGACTGCGATTTTACAGGCGAGACGGAGTACACGACAAGACACAGGGTTCCGATACTTGGATTGTACGGCGGCAGAAACAATAAAATTGACTTAAGCCTTGTAGATAAAAACGGCGAGACAATAAAGCACAGAGTTGTTCAGATATATGTTTCGCCGATTCAGGAAAACATAAGGGAGATTGTTTCAGAAACCGACACGAAAATGTCACAATTCGGATTTATAATGCTTAATACTGCGATAGGTAGCCCGGTTGCAATAGACAGAAACGGGGATGTCAGATATTCTATTCAGATAAAAACGGGAAAGCTTGGTATGATACCGCTTGCAAACGGTCATTTTCTGCTTGTGGACAAGACTGCAAACAGGATTGACAAGTATGGCAGAGTCACTCCGTGCAGATACCATGAGATGGATTACATGGGCAGAGTGTATAGGACATATCTTCTTGAGTACAAAATAGGAAGAGCCATAACACAGCATGGAGAGTCACTTTTCTTTGTAACTGCATCTGATGACGAGCATTTGTCTGACAGGATAGCAGAGCTTAATCTAAAGACCGGTGAGCTTATAAAGTATTGTGATATTCACAGTATTGTCGGTGACAAATACAGAGTGTATGACAACTGGATTGACACATCAAACATAGAATACAATGACGGCAAGATACTGATAACGGCAAAAAGACTTAACTCCATAATAAGCATTGACTGGAAAGAGTTGAAGCCTGACTGGATAATCGCACCGCCAAAAGTATGGCAGGACAGCGATGTGAGTAAGTATGTGCTTACAGACAAGTCAGAGCATAAAGAAGGGGAAGCCGTTATACCGGTATGCTCATTTCCAGAATATACATCACTTATGGAGAACAATGGAGACAAAAAGAAAATAGTATTGTTTGATATAAGAAATGTTGTTAAATATGATGGAAAAGTCATTGTGCCCGGAGGAAAACGCTCCACCAAAAATTCTATGGTTAAGATAATAGATATAGATGAAAAGGATATGTCATACAGGGTAATTGAACAGACTGAGGTATTAAGTTCGCTCAGATTTTCAAGAGTTATCCATTCGGAGGATGAAAAATATCTTCTGGTTGCCCAGGGATACCTAAGGGAGCAGACGGATGATGTGCACAGCATTATCCAGGAAATTGATGCAGGCACTGGAGAAAAACTTCATGGTTCAAAAATCAGAAAAGTATTTTCAAGTGCATGGATATTTGCACCGGATATAAAAGAATTCTGCATATCAATGGAAAAGAATGACAATGTGATATTTGGAAAGCTTAATCCTTTAGAAAAATTCGATGGTGAACTGCCGGTATTGTCAGAAGAAAAAACAGATGGTTATTACTTTGGCAATGGAAGAATATGCGATGAATTGTTTCTTTGCAATATGAGACCGGGAGCGGTTGACAGGATTTATTTTATCGGTAAAAATAACGCATATGTCAAAGATATGGAAAATGTTGCTTTTAAAGATAAAAAGGAAAGTTTTGCAATACCTTTAAAGGAATTTGCAAAGGACGAATATAATTTGTATGTAGAATACAATGACGAGGTGCATAAACTAAAAAATGATATACGCATAGTAAAATAATCTGTAGACCAGAGTGTGCACAGATTATAGAGTGTGCGGGATTGGTTTATGGAGGAAGAAATGGATCATTTATCAGATTTTTCTGCAAAAGAGACAGATGGAATCTGTTTTATGCAGGATATTTTGGGTGGGACCGGATATTCAGATACAGAAGCATTTGATAAAAAAGAACTAAAGAAAAATGTAGATACCGAGAGAAATCTAACATGGCACAGCATGGATATAACAAAAGATGTGCGTGCAAAACAGTTAGGACAGCAGCCAAAGACTATATGGCTTACGGGCTTGTCAGGTTCAGGCAAATCGACAATAGTAAATGAACTTGAGAAAAGACTGTTTATTTACGGTAAAAAGACAATGGTACTTGACGGTGACAATGTCAGGATGGGACTGAATAAAAATCTGGGATTCAGCGAAGCGGACAGAGTAGAAAATATCAGACGAATAGCTGAGGTATCAAAACTTATGAATGATGCAGGACTTATAGTGCTCACATCGTTTATTTCTCCATTTAGAAAAGACAGAAGAAATGCAAAAGAAATAGTAGGGAAAGACAGTTTTATAGAAATTTACATCAGCACACCGTTAGAGGAATGTGAGAAAAGGGATGTAAAAGGCTTGTATAAAAAAGCAAGAGCAGGCGAGATAGCCGATTTTTCGGGAATATCAAGTCCTTATGAGGAGCTTGAAAATCCTGATATTGAAGTAGATACTACCGGAAGAAGTATAGAAGAAACTGTAGAGTATATTTTTTCGAGATTAAAGAAGTATTTATGATAAGAACTGTTTTCCTAATTTATAAAAACAAGGCAGTATATGGTTCTTAGACAGGGAACTGTATGCTGTTTTATTTTATCAGGTCTTTGTGAAACTGATTACAGGTAACGATAATTTCGCAAGTATCTATTTGTTATGCCTGCTGATAAACAGTATTTGGCGCATGATTAAATGTTATAAAAATGTAAATAAATATTTGATTTTGTAATAAAAGTGAGAAAATTTGTAAATAGGCTTGCTTTATTCATAGTAATCCTATATGATATAGAAAAAAGATAGGAATTAAGGAATATGAAGGCAGAAATACAAAAAGAATTAAAACTGATGGCTTCAATCTTTAAAATAGGCGTAGTTGGTTTCGGTGGCGGAACTGCTCTTATACCTGTTATTGAAAGAGAAGTTGTTGAAGACCAGAAAATAGTTGAAAAAAGTGAATATGACAAGGACGTCATCGTGGCAAGTATTACTCCGGGTGCATTGCCTGTTGAGATTGCCACAGGTCTTGGAAAGCGTGCGTATGGGGCTAAAGGTATGGCACTTGCTGCATTCCTTATGGCTTTTCCGGGTGTGCTCATGACCGTGCTCATGTTATCCGTTTTGTCAAAGGTTGACGAAAAACTTTTTGTGCAGATAGAGTGCCTTTCTATCGGACTTACAGCATTTATAAGCTGCCTTCTCACACAATATGCTGTAAAGAGTATGCAGGAAGCAAAGAAAGAGTCGGTAAAAAGATTTAGCAGGGCATTTATCATAATGATAGCTGTTTTTGTGTTATCATGTGGTAAATCCGTTTACAATATACTCGGCATAAAAGCAACACCCGTATTTGGTCTTTCAACGGTTCAGGTTCTTGGAATTGCATTTTTTGGAATATTTTATACACATTGCAGATTTAA